>JBKKBA010000382.1:0-2875 GCA_046714275.1 Actinomycetota bacterium | reverse complement strand
GTCCGTGAACGAGCAGGAATAACCGGGCGCTCCTCAGGCCTGTAAGGAAGGCGATGTTTCCACAGCATTCGGGTTGGTCGATCTGGCGCCCCCATCAGGATCTGAAGGGCAAGCGCCTGGCGCGGGGCGTGATTCGCCGCGCGCTTGGCTTTGCCGGCAAGTACCGGGGGCGGGTCATCGCTTTCTTGGTGGCAACCATTGCCGGGTCGGCGATTGCGATCGTGCCGCCGCTGCTGTTCCGGGCACTGATCGATGATGTGCTTCCCCGCCGTGACCACGGCGGGCTGGCCGTGATCGCAACGCTTGCCGTGCTGGTCGCGTTCGGGATGGCGGCCCTTTCGCTGGCCGCGCGGTGGTTCTCGTCGCGCGTCGGTGAAGGGTTGATCTACGACTTGCGTGTGCGGCTGTTCGACCACGTCCAGCGGATGCCGATCGCATTCTTTACGCGCGCGCAGACCGGCGCGCTGATCAGCCGGCTCAACAACGACGTGATCGGCGCACAGCAAGCCGTCACCGGAACGCTCGGCACGATCGTGTCCAACGTGATCGGTGTCGGCTCGATCCTGGCGGTCATGCTGGCGCTGCAGTGGAAGCTGACGCTGCTGGCGCTGGCCGTGCTGCCGCTCTTTCTGATCCCGTCGAAGCGGCTGGGGCGCCGGCTGCAGGGCCTCACGCGCGAGCAGATGGCTACCAACGCCCAGATGAATACGCTGATGACGGAGCGCTTCAACGTGTCGGGCGCGCTGGTGTCCAAGCTCTTCGGGCGCCCCGACGATGAGCGCGACCATTTTGGGTCGCGCGCCGGCCGCGTACGCGACATCGGCGTCCGCCTGGCTCTGTTCATGCGCGTGTTCTTCGTTCTGCTGGGGCTGGTTGCCGCGGTCGGAACCGCCGTTGTCTATTACGTCGGCGGCCGCATGGTGCTGTCGGACACGATCACGATCGGGACGCTGGCGGCGTTCGCAGCCTACGTCGCCCAGCTTTATACGCCGCTGTCGCAACTGGCCAACGCGCGCGTGGATTTGATGACGGCCTTCGTGTCCTTCGAGCGGGTTTTTGAGGTCCTGGACATGCCTCACGCGATCAGGGATGGGAGCATCCAGCTTCCCTCGGCACGCGGGCTGATTGAGCTGGACGATGTCGGGTTCCGCTATCCGACCGCCGGCGAGGCCGGCTTGGCTTCGCTGGAAGAGGGGCTTCCGCCCCAGGACGAGACCGCGGTGCCCCAGCAGGTCCTGAAAGGCGTGTCGTTCACCGTGCAGCCGGGACGCACTGTTGCACTGGTGGGACCCTCGGGCGCCGGCAAGACGACGATCGCCATGCTGATCGCGCGGCTCTACGACACCAGCACCGGGACGGTGCGCATCGACGGCCACGACGTGAGGGACCTGACGCTTGAGAGTTTGCATGCCGCGATCGGCATCGTGCCGCAAGACCCGCATCTGTTCCACGATTCCATTGCGAACAACTTGCGGTTCGCCAAGCCCGATGCGACGGAGCAAGAGATTGCCGAAGCGTGCCGCGCGGCTCGCATCGGGGATCTGATCGCTTCGCTGCCGGACGCCTACGACACGGTGGTGGGGGAGCGCGGCTACCGAATGTCGGGTGGCGAAAAGCAGCGTCTGGCGATCGCCCGTGTGCTGCTGAAGAATCCGGCGATTGTGATCCTTGACGAGGCGACGTCGCACCTGGACTCCGAGTCGGAATCGCTGATTCAGCGAGCTTTCGAAGAAGCGCTTCGCGGTCGGACCTCGCTGGTGATCGCGCACCGACTTTCCACGGTAGTGCAGGCCGATGAGATCCTCTGCGTGGATTCGGGCCGGATCGTCGAGCGGGGAACCCATGCAGAGCTGCTGGCCGCCGGCGGTCTGTATTCCGAACTATACGAGACCCAGTTTGCCCCGGCCGGCGCCTGAGCCCGGGGTCCGGCGGCGAACGCGGCGATCGATCCGCGGAAACCGGGCTTATCGGGTGACCCCTAGCCAGCAGCCTGCCGTACCCCCTAGAATCTGTGCCTCATGAGACTCCTGGGGCGAATGTGCTTGCTGTTGCTGCTGGCGGCGACCGCGTTTCGCGGCATCGGCGCGCCGGCGAAGCCGGGACCCTTCCCCGACGTGGCGGGAGACCACTGGGCTGCGGCTGCCGTGAGGGCGGTCGCGGTTGACCGGGACTGGATGCGCGATCTGGGAGCCGATCGATTCGCGCCGGCGGAGTCGCTCACCCGGGCCACCTTGGCTCGGGCGGTCGTGCTGGTCTTTGCTCCCAAGGTGGCCGCCTTCCCCAAGGTCGTCTTCAAGGACGTTCCGGCCGCCGACCCGCTGTTCCGGTACGCAAACGTCGCGGCAGGGCTGGGCTGGATGGGGACGACGGCCGCGGGAGAGTTCCTGCCGGCGAAGCCCCCAGCCAAGGCCGACGTGGCGATGGTCCTAACCAAGGCGCTAGGGCTGGCTGCGGAGCTGGCCGGTCTGAACCGGATCGCAACCGCCGACGGCGTTCCGCTGAAGCATCCACGCACCTTCGCCCCGCTAGTGCTGTCGGGGTCGCTGCGACTCTTCTACAACCACCGCGATGATTCGCGTGAGATTCTGCCGAACGGCATTGTTTCCCGGGCCGACGCCGCACACGCGCTCAATCGCGCCGCGGCCGCAGTGGGAACCTGGCGGATCAAGGCGCTATCTCGCTTCCGAACGATCCAGCTTCCCACCACCACGCCGCAGCGCCGCGCTGCGATCGAGTTCGCACTGTCTTCCGTCGGCTATCCCTATATCCCCGCCGGCGAATGGGCGTCTGCGACCCCTCCCGCCTACTGCTGTGGGCAGCAGAAACAAGGTGGTTTCGACTGCTCGGGGTTCGTCTGGTGGGTCGTCAAGGCGCC
>JBKKBA010000381.1:0-3963 GCA_046714275.1 Actinomycetota bacterium | reverse complement strand
GGTGCGTCTGTAGGACGGCTTTGTGTTGCTCGACAAATCCCGAGTCGCGGGCCCTTTCGGCCGACAGCTTCATAATCAGAGCTTGGTGGGGCGCCGGCTTGGGCGCGCGCCGGGGGATGCCGGTGTGCGCGCGCGACGGCACAGCCGGTCCGCCCGTTGCACCCGGCGCGCCCGTTGCGGCCGGCGTCGCACCACCCGAAACGGGCGGCGGCGCGGCGGCAAGCGACGGACGCCACAGCTCTTGGGCAACGACCTTTGGGGGCTCTTCCCGCGTGTCGATCTTTCCCTTCACGCACACGATTGCGTCCTGAACCAAAACGTCCGGCGGCAGGCCGGCGAATGTGGAGGGGAAGACCACCACCTCGATCGCGCCGGCCAGGTCCTCCAGCACGACGATCGCCATCGGCTCGCCACGCTTGGTGAACTTGCGCTGGATCCGTGACACGATCCCGCCCAGCGTGACGACCGACCCGTCCGGCTTCATGGCAACGTCCACGATCCGCGCGTCGCACAGGGCGGCCAGCGAAGCCTCGACGGCCAGCAGCGGATGGTTGGAGACGAACAGCCCCAGCATCTCCTTCTCTGCCGCCAACAGCGCGTTGGAGTCGATCACGGCGCCCGACGACGACGGCTCGACGGTGGTCGCCATGCGTTGCCGCTCTTCGGCGCCGAAGAGCGACGACTGACCTTCGGCTTCCTTGCGGCGGTCGTCGGACGCACCGTCTAAGAAGCGAGCGGCCGGCTCGCTGAGCGACAAGACCGATGCCCCGGTGCGTTTGTCGGTTCCCCACTCCAGATAAGCGGCCCGCCGCGCGGCGCCGTCGTCCCACAGCGAATCGAACGCGCCGGCCTTCACCAGAGCCTCAACGACACGCTTGTTCAGTGCGACCGCGTCCACGCGCTGGCAGAAATCGGCGAACGAGGCGAAGGGTCCGCGTTCCGTGCGTTCCCGCACGATCACCCCGACGACGTTTTCGCCGATGTTACGAATCGCCGCAAGCCCGAATCGGATATTGCCCTCCGCCGTCGGGGTGTAGTCCGAATCCGACAGGTTCACATCGGGCGGATGGACGGTGATGCCGACCGCGCGGCATTCGGCAAGATACAGCGCCGAGCGATCCTGGTTTCCTCTGACCGAGGTCAGCAGGGCCGCGAAGTATTCGACCGGGTAATGCGCCTTCAGATAGGCCGTTTGATACGCGATCAGCGCGTAGCCACACGAGTGTGACTTGTTAAATCCATAGCCCGAGAACTCGTCGATCAGCGACCACAACTTGGTGGCCAGCTCGTTCGTGTAGCCCTTGGCGGCGCAGCCCGACACGAACTTTTCTTTCTGCGCGCGCATGACCTCGGCGATCTTCTTGCCGATCGCCTTCCGAAGCGTGTCGGCCTCG
This sequence comes from Actinomycetota bacterium, assembly GCA_046714275.1. Taxonomy (GTDB): domain Bacteria; phylum Actinomycetota; class AC-67; order AC-67; family AC-67; genus JBKKBA01. The sequence continues at coordinate 2,569 of JBKKBA010000381.1, read as the reverse complement.
GCCATCGTGAACCCGGCCATGTCTACGGCGATCCGCAGGGCCTGCTCTTGGTACAGGATGATGCCGAAGGTCTCGTCCAGGATCGGCTCCAGGTCGGCGTGCAGATACGTCACCTGGCGCTTGCCGTGCTTGCGCTCTGCGTACTCGGTGTGCATCCCTTGACCCAGCGGACCCGGGCGATACAGCGCGACCAATGCCATGACGTCTTCGAAGCGGTCGGGCTTCAAGCGTTTCACCAGCTCGCGCATGCCCGGCGATTCCAGTTGGAACACGCCGATCGTGTCGCCGGCGCTCAGCATGTCGAAGGTTGTCCGGTCATCCATCGGCAGAGCGTCCACATCCACATCGACGTCGCGAGCCTGCCGGAGGTTCTGCTGCGTGTCGGTCAGGACGGTCAGGTTTCGCAACCCCAGAAAGTCCATCTTCAGAAGGCCCAGCGCTTCGACGCCACCCATCTCGTACTGCGTGACGATCCCACCGCCGTTGGCTTCGTCGGCCCGTTTGAGCGGCACGTATTCGACCAGGGGACGGTCGGCGATCACGACGCCGGCGGCGTGGACGCTGACCTGGCGCCGCAAGCCCTCCAGGCTGCGCGCGATGTCCACGACGCTCTTGGACATCGGATCGTCTTCATAGGTTTTCCGCAGATCGGACGCGTTCGAGTAGGCATCGTTGCGCTGCACGTCGGCATCCGGCCACGGATACTTCGCGTCGAAGCAGGCCGCCAGCGGCGCCTCCTTGCCAAGGATCGCCGGGGGGTACATCTTCGCCAGCCGGTCCCCCACCGTGTACGGCAGGTCCAGCACGCGCGCCGCATCGCGAATCGCCTGCTTGCCCTTGATGGTGCCGAACGTGATGATCTGCGCGACGTGATCCTCGCCGTATTTCTCCGTCACGTAGCGGATGACCTCGCCGCGCCGGCGCTCGTCGAAGTCCATGTCGATATCGGGCATCTGCCGGCGTTCGGGATTCAGGAACCGCTCGAAGATCAGCCCGTAGCGCATGGGATCCAAGTCGGTGATGCGCAGGCAGTACGACACGGCGCTGCCGGCGGCGCTGCCACGGCCGGGACCGACGCGAATCCCGCGCCCCCGGGCGAACGCGATCAGGTCGGCGACGATCAGGAAGTACCCGGCGAACCCCATCGAGATAATCACGTTCAGCTCGTGCTCGATGCGCACCCGATGCTCGTCGGGAAGTGCGTCGCCGTAGCGCACCTGCGCGCCTTCGTAGGTCAGGCGCCGCAGATACGCTTCCTGCGTTTCGCCGGTCGGCGGCGTGAACGGAGGAAGATGCATGCTTCCGAACTCGATCGAGATCTCACATCGCTCGGCAATGTCCAGCGTCGCGTCGCAGGCATCCGGCTGATCCTTGAACAAAGTGCGCATCTCCTCAGGCGACTTCAGATAGAACTCCTCGCCGTCGAACTTGAAGCGGCTTGCGTCGCTGATCTTGGAGTTCGTCTGGATGCACAGCAGCACGTCGTGCGCGCTGGTGTCGGACTTCTTCGTGTAGTGCAGGTCGTTCGTGGCCACGGTGCGCAGATTCAGCCGCTGGGCGATCTGAAGGAGCGACGGATAGACCTTGTGCTGGTCGGCAATGCCGTGATCCTGAAGCTCGATGAAATAGTTGTCCCGCCCGAAGATGTCGGCGTACTCCGATGCAACGCCGGTCGCCGCCTCGATGTCGCCCAACTTCAGGTGCTCGTTGACCTCGCCGGCCAGGCATCCCGACAGGGCGATGATCCCTTTCGCATGGGCCGCCAGCGTTTCTTTGTCCACGCGGGGCCGGTAGAAGAAGCCGTCCAGATGGCCGGCCGACACGATCCGCATCAGGTTGTGGTAGCCCTCGTTGGAATGGGCCAGGACCGTCAGGTGGCGGGACCCGTCTTTTTCGCGTGAGGTCTTGTCGAACCGCGACCGGTTTGCGACGTACAACTCGGCCCCGATGATCGGCTTGATGCCTGCCTTGCCGCAGGCCTTGTAGAACTCCAGGGCCGCGTACATGTTGCCGTGATCGGTCACCGCGATGGCCGGCATCCCGGCCTGGGCCGCCGCGGCAACCAGCTCCTTGATCCGGGCAGCCCCGTCCAGGATGGAGTACTCGGTGTGATTGTGCAGGTGGACGAACGAATCCCGGCTCAACAGTCACCAAACCCTAGGTAGCACTGAATAAGGAACGGGGAAGGCCTGAATTACAGCCCTGTCATTCGATCGCCTCTACCCTAGCGCCGGACCGGCCCGGCTTCAAGGCTGGGAAGATCAAGTTCTTTGCGAACTTTGTCCCCGGGGGGTCATTGGGGAGTCCTGGGATGCCCCGGCGGGCGGGGGTTTCTTCCAGAATCACAGGACTGTAACTTGTCCCTGCCCCATCGTATGCTCGTCTCTACGATGGATGAGCTGATCCTGGACCTGCCCCCGGCCCCCAGCGCCGACCCCAAGCGCCGGCTGTCGTACTCGGCGCTGTCCACCTACGAAAACTGCGGCCTTCAGTACCGGTTCCGCTATCTGGACCGGCTGCCCTCGAAGCCATCCCCGATTCTGGGGTTCGGCAACGCCCTGCACGAGGC
>JBKKBA010000380.1:0-3527 GCA_046714275.1 Actinomycetota bacterium | reverse complement strand
GATCCAGGCTTCGACAGCACCGTCTTCGCGGAGATGCTGGGCGCCATTGATCGTTTGGATCGCCAGGAGTTTGACGTGGACGATGCCACTCATGCGAGCCTGCAGGCATTCTTCGCCCAGTGGCGCGCGGAGCTCCGCTGACCGGCGTCTGCACCAAGCTCTAGCGAGCAAAGAGCTTCGTGAGGTTGAGCTGGAAGCCCGGTAAGCCGGCGAACGTGAGCGTGTCTCCTGCCTCGAAAATCTGCGGCTTCGCATACGCGGCACCTTCGAGGCGGTAGACCTCCATGCGATCGGCGTCGGGATCCACGATCCAGTATTCCGGTACGCCGAACCCGGCGTAGAGATCGCGCTTGCGCACGCGGTCGTAGCGGGACTCGGACACAATCTCGATCACCAGATCGGGGGAACCTTGCACGTTGTTTGCGGTCAGGATCTGGCGCTGGGAGTCTGCAACCAAGAAGAGGTCGGGCACGACGACGTTAGTGTCGGAGAGCACCACGTCGGCCGGCGCATGGAACATCTCCCCGCCGCCGTGCGCTTCGATGTGCGGACCGAACGCCACGACGAGCCGCCACGACAGGCGCTGATGACGAAGCTTTGGCGACGGACTCACGACCAGTTCTCCGTCGATGAGCTCATGCCGCATTGCGTCGTCGGGCATCGCCGCAAGATCTGCGTACGTAAGCGCGCCTTCGGACATGGCTTTGATACTAACACCTCGCGTTCTTCCCTCTCTGGCAATGTGGGGACTCCGGTCAAACACAATTCTGCTGTCTGGCGACGTCGGGTCCAGCCTCGGCAGAACGCGCAGAACCGGACGAGCTACCGCCAGGGACCGACGCAGGCGCATTTGAATTCGGTGCTGGGGTATCGTCGCAGGCGTGACTACTCGGCAGGATGTGTCGGCAGTGCCCTTGCAGGGCGGGTACGTTGCCAAGCAGTGCCCGGTCCGGGCTCAGAACGACGCGCTTCGGCCGGCGGAACCACTTCCCCCGTCACCCGTTCTTGAGCGGCGCTTCAAGCAGGGCCGCGACTTCGAAGACGATGTCGTGTCCCAGTTGCGTCAGCTTCACCCCGACGCCGTCACGATCCACGGCGACGACGCACCCGCACGGGAGGCAGCCACCGTTGCGGCCATGCGCGATCGCGCGCCGCTGATCTTGGAAGCGCGGTTGCCGGCCGATGCGTCGGGTCGCCGGGTCGGCAAGCCGGATCTTCTCTTGCCCGCCGCCTTAGACGGATACCGCGCCGTCGACATCAAACATCACCGGACGCTCAATCCCATCGAGCCAAGAGACACGGCCGGTCTCTGCAGCGACCCGGACCGACCCCGGATGGAAGAAGCGCAGATCGACGCTGCGTACGCGGCGCGCCGGCATAAAGGGGATCTGCTGCAACTGGCGCACTATCAGCGCATGCTGGAAGCCGCCGGCCTGGCAGCCGGCGACGGCCGGCACGGCGGGATTCTTGGCGTGGAGCGGCGGATCGTGTGGCACGACTTGGACGCACCATTGTGGAAGACACCCTCTTCCACCGGCAAGCAGAAGTCGCGCTCCACGATGGAGATCTATGACTTCGAGTTCGACTTTCGCCTGGACATCATCTCCGTCGCCCGCAAGCACGCTGAAGATCCTTCGATGGACTTGCTGGTCGTGCCGGTTCGCATCAGCGAATGCGAAGACTGTCCATGGTGGGACTACTGCCGGCCGCAACTGGAGTCCGGCTCGGGAGATGTCAGCCTGATTCCCAGCCTTGGATGGAAGCAGTGGAAGATCCACCGCGATCGGGGCGTCTTCGACCGCGCCGGGCTGGCCGCGCTGGACACCAGAACGGCGCGCCTGGCGACCGGTGGTGTCGACGTTCCGGGTCTCATCGCGCTGGCCGCGGGTGCGCCGGCAGACATGCCGATCGCGGACCATCCCACCATGCGGAAACGGCCCGCCCAATTGGAGCGGCTAAAAGCCGAGAACATCGTTCGGTTTGGCGATGTCGCGCGCCTCTCAGAAGCGACTGCTGCTTACTCCGGCGCCGGCATGTCGTCGCTGCCCGAGCAGATCGATCAAGCGCGCGCAGCGCTGGGCCCCGCGCCCGTGTACCGGCGCCGCGGGGTCCAAGAGATCGTCGTGCCGCGCGGCGACATCGAGGTGGACATCGACATGGAAAACGTCGAAGAAGGCGTCTACCTTTGGGGCACGTTCCTCACCAACCGAGTCGCGGCATCGGAGCACCCCAGGGATGACGGGGGGGATCGCTACCGTGCGTTCGTCACGTGGCAGCCGCTTGATCCAGACGTTGAGAAAGACAACTCGCTGGCACTGTGGAACTGGCTGACCGATCTTCGCAACGCCGCACACCGAGCCGGCCGAACCTTCCGCGCGTACTGCTACCACGCGCCGACGGAAAGCACGTGCCTTCGCCGATTCGGGCACGCCGCCGGCTTGATCGATCAGGTGGAAGCCTTCCTGGCGTCGGAGGATTGGGTCGATATGTTGAAAGTGTTCAACACTCAATTCGTCACGGGCTCCGGCCGCGGGCTAAAAATGGTTGCGCCGCTGGCAGGCTTCGCGTGGGAAGTCGAAGAGCCGGGCGGCGGCGAGTCGATGCTGCGCTACGACGTGGCCGCCAACCCCGAGCCGTCCCCGGCACGCGATGAAGCGCGCGAGTGGCTCCTGTCCTACAACCGCGGCGACGTCCAGGCGACGCTCGCCATCCGCGACTGGCTCGACCGGGAATCAAACACCATCCCGGCTATCGAGTCTCTTGACCCCTGAGCGCAGTCCGAACCTTCCGGATTAGAACCCGTGGGCGTCGCCGGCCATCGTGGCGCCGGCCGGACTCTGAAGCCGCGAGAACGGTCACGATCAACGCCTTCACTCCGTGCCGGTTGTCACACCGGTCGAAGGACGTTCAGACGTACAATAGATCGACATATCGGTGTGTCCAGGCCTTCTGGACGCCGTCTGCCGTTGGGGGACCCATGCGCGCGCGCCATGCCTTGACCGTCATCCTGGGTCTAGCGATCGCGCTGACCGGGCTGCCCGCCGGAGCCGGACCCCTGGACTTGGTGTGCCTCTACGACAACATCAACTACGGCGGAGCCGCCCAATGCTTCGCGCAGACCGGCGACACCCCGGCCCTGGCGGCGCTTAACGATCGCGTCTCGTCGATCCAGTTCATCGGGCGTGCCGGCGTTCAGTTGTACGAGGACTTCAGCTTCGGTGGCGAGATGATGATCGCCGACCATAGCATTCCAGACCTCAGCGCTGCCGGCTGGAATGACGCCGCCAGCTCGGTGAAAATTCGGCTGCAGCCAAGCGCGTGCCTGCACGAGTTGCCGAACTTTGCCGGGCTGTCTACGTGCGGGACCCTCGGCGATGCGCTGGACGTTCCCCACCCGGTCCGGTCGGTGAAGATCACCGACCCGTTTGCCGACGGCGTCGATGCCGGCGGACTGGTCGTGCATCTGTTTGGACCGCGATTCTTGGCTCCGGATCTGAAAGTTTGGGCGACGACCACCAGCCTGACGC
>JBKKBA010000379.1:0-2616 GCA_046714275.1 Actinomycetota bacterium | reverse complement strand
GAGACCGAGACCGAGACCGAGACCGAACAGAGGAAGCGGCGCGATCGGGTCAGCGAACGGCCCAGGCGATCAGCGCGATGATCACCAGCGTGAACACGGCCAGGATGACGATCTCGGCCGCGCGGCCTCCCCGATACTTGCGAAGCGGGTTGTATCCCATCGTCAGGAAAGATCCTCCGGCAAGTCGGGCACCACGTCGCGCTTCAGCTCTTCGATATTGACGTCCTCGTAGGTGATCACGCGGACGCTGGAGACGAAGCGAGCCGGCCGGTAGACGTCCCACACCCATGCGTCGGTCAGCGTCAGCTCGAAATAGATCTCTCCGCCTTCGTTCTTGGGAGTCACCAGCACGTTGTTGGCCAGATAGAAGCGGCGCTCGGTCTCGACGACGTAGCCGAACATCGGCAGGACGTCCCGATACTCGCGATACAGCGACAGCTCCAGCTCCGCTTCGTACTTTTCCAGGTCGTCCATGCTCATGCGGGCTCCAAGGCTTTCGAATGATCCGGTGAAACACGATCCCAGCCATCCGGCGCGGCGACCCCGGCGAAGGACAGACGATGCGCCGGGGACGGGCCCAGACGGCGCAGAGCCTCCCAGTGCTCGGCGGTACCGTAGCCGACGTTTCGCTCGAAGCCGTACCCCGGGTAGCGCTTGGCCATCCGGTGCATGGCCGCGTCGCGCGCGACCTTGGCCATCACCGATGCCGCCGCGACCGAGGCTGCCACCCGATCTCCTTTCTTGATCGACAGCGCCGGGAACGGCAGCCGCCTGGGACGGAATCCGTCGGAGAGCACGTAGCCGGGAGCCGGCTGCAGACGGACCACGGCTTGGCGCAGCGCCCACAGATTCGACTTGTGCAGGCCACGCCGGTCGATCGACGCCGGCATGACTCGGACCATCGAGATGGCAACCATCCGTTCGCGGATCGCCGACGCGATGCGTTCGCGCTGAAGCCGCGTCAGCAACTTTGAATCGTTGAGCCCATCGATGCGCGCATCCTCCGGAAGGATCACCGCGCACGCGTACAAGGGCCCGGCCAGCGCCCCGCGCCCCACTTCGTCAACGCCGGCGATCAGGCGGAAGCCGGCCGTCGTGAGCGCCCGCTCCATTGCGCCGTCCGGTTCCACGACGCCGAGGATAGCGCGCACGGGGGACTCAGCCGTTGCACGGGGCTACGCGGCGGAGCGCAGCCGGCGGCGGCGAAGCCCACCGGCCCCGGCCAGTGTCAGCCCGTAGAGGGGCAGCTGGAACACGTGTATCCGCTTGAACGGGAAGATTCGCACGAAGGCCTTTCCAACCAGCCGGTCCTTCGGGACCGCACAGGGCGCCGCCGGGCAGATTCCCGTGAAGTTGTTGATCCTGCTGTCCGAGGAATTCGCGCGGTTGTCGCCCATGAGGAAGTAGCGCCCCGCGGCGACCTTGAACGGCCCGAACGCCGTCAGCTCGGCAACCGATTGGATGTAGGGCTCTTTCAGGATGAAGGTCTTGCCGTTCTTCGGTGTGATGTAGACGGCATTGGCGCCGGCGTTTGGATCCGTCTTGATCTCGACGGTCTCCCCCGGCAAGCCGATGATCCGCTTGATGAAGTCAACGTCCGTCGGATTGGCCAGTCCCAAGCTTTCCTTGACGTTTTGAAAGAGCCCCGAGACGAACGACCGTTTTTTCTTTGCGGCCGCGCCGGTGACGAACACGACGATCTCGCCTCGCTTGGGTTCGCGGAACCGGTAGGCAAGCTTGTTGACCAAGACCCGGTCGCCCGTGCACCCGTCGCAGCCATGAAGCGTCGGTTCCATCGATGCGCTTGGGATAAAGAATGCTTGGATCAGGAACGTCTTGATGAGCAGGGCTAGCGTCAGCGCCACCACGATCAGCACCGGCAGCTCGCGCATCAGGCCGAAGCGACGCCGCTTGGGCGGCGGGGGGCCGACCGGAGCCTCCGGCCAGGCGGCCGAGAAGGCGTCTTCCTCAAGCGGAGTGAGAACCATGCGATCAGCCTTCGACGGCGCCCGGTTCGAGCAAACCACGTATCGCGCTCCGCCGGCGGCGCGCGCGAACAAGTCCAAGAATCAGGGCTCCGCCCGCCCCGCCGGCATAGTCGGGACGACCCATTCCGCGAAAGCGCGACAGTGGCCAGATGCGAACGAAAGCACGGCCCACGATGTCGCGACGGGGAATCGTTCCAATGGAATATCGCGAATCCGATGAGTTCGGCCGGTTGTCGCCCAAGACGAAGAACTCGCCTTTGGGCACGATAAACGGCGGGTAGGGCGTGGGATCCTTCTGCTCGGCGATGTAGGGCTCGTCCAGCGTGAGCGGCGGGCCACGCTTCGGGGTGATCGTGACGATGCCACGCTCGAGCTGAACCGTTTCGCCCGGCAGCGCGATGACGCGCTTGATGTAATCCAGTTCCGCCGGCTGCGCTCCACCCAGGCCGCTGGTCAGCGTCTCTCGCACCTTTTGCCAGAACGAGCGCTTCCCTCGGTCGATCCGCTGGCCAACGAAGACGATGACCTCGCCTCGCTTGGGCGCGCGGATCTTGTAGACGACCTTGTTGACCAGGACGCGGTCTTTGATGTTCAGGGTTGGCACCATGGATTCGGACGGAATATAGAA
>JBKKBA010000378.1:0-3966 GCA_046714275.1 Actinomycetota bacterium | reverse complement strand
GCGCAGCCAGCAGCATCACGCGAGCGCTGGTGAACGGCGGGTCCAACTGCCACGCGGCGACCGCTGCGACGGCGAACGAAGCGGCGGTGCCGCCGGCCAAGCCTTCCCAGGTCTTTGAAGGACTGACCGACGGCGCCATGGGATGCCGGCCCAGGCCGCGACCGGCGAAGTAGGCGAACGCGTCGTTCAGCGTCACCATCAAGCCGAAGACCAGCACGACACGGAATCCGTCGGGACCGCGACGCATTGCGATAATGAACGATCCCAGCAGTCCCACGTACAACGTCGCCGCAACCGTCGCCGCGACGCCGGCCAGGGCCCCCTGAAGCCGGCTGCGCGCGATCAGGACGATGAAGCTGACGCCTGCGGTCGCCGCGGCAACGCCGGGAACGCCGCTCAAGAGCGTGTCGGGGCCGCGGTAGGCCAGCACCGCCACGGCAACGATCGCAGCGAAGCCGACCAGGGGGAGTGGCGTCACGCCCAACCCCCGCGCGATCCGAAACAGCTCTCCGGCGGCAACAAGCATCAGCGCCAGCAGGAACGTGAAGAGCGTGACCGGTGACAGCACCAGCGCTCCAAGTGCCACAACGCCCAGGGCAAGGCCGGTCAGGATCTTCGTCGCCGGGCGGTCTGACGTCTGGCCGGTCATAGGGGTTTGGATGCTATCGGGACTCACTTCGCCCACGCGCGGCGCGACGGCCACCAGTTGTGCCGGTGCAACAGAATCGCGATCGACGGAACCAGCAGGCTGCGCACCACGAACGTGTCCAGCAGGATGCCCAGCGTGACGGCGAAGCCGAACTGCTGCAGGCTGCGCAGCGGCGCCAGCATCAGCGCGGCAAACGTCCCAGCCAGGATCAGCCCGGCGCTGGTAATGACGTGCCCTGTGGCCATCAGGCTGTAAGCGGTCGCGTCGGCGGTGGTGCGCGTGCGGGATTCCTCCCGGATGCGGGACATCAAGAAGATGTTGTAGTCGGCGCCCAGCGCGACCAGCATCACAAACAAGAACGACGGCAACCACCACGCCACGCCGGGGTGGCCCAGGATGCCCTGGAACACCAGCGTCGTGAACCCAAGCGTTGCCAGCAACGACAGCACGACCGTCATGATCAGGTAGGTGGGCGCGACCAGGCTGCGCAGCAGGAAGGCCAGAACCAGGAAGATGCCGATCAGCACCGCCGCGATGATGACCGGCAAATCCGCTTGCGACAGACCGCGGATGTCGTTGAAGAACGCGGCCGATCCCGCCACCAGGACCGGCGAGCCTTGAAGCGGGGTGTCATTGAGCGCCTGGCTTCCACTGCGGAGGATCTCGCGAACGGCCGCCAGCGACTGCGGGTGATACGGCTCACGCTCCAGCGTCACGAACAAGCGCGTGATCGTGCGCTCTTCGTCAACGAAGAACGCCAGTTTCTGCGCAAGGCCGGGAACCGAATCGACCAGCGTCGGAGTCAGGCCCAGGTTGCCGACCGTCTCGACGCTCGCAAAGCCGGCTTGCCGGAACCGCGCCGCGCCTTCGGCCAGCCCGGCGCGTAACCGCTGCAGACCGGGCACAATCTGATCCAGTCCGCCGATCATCCGCGCGATGCCGTCCAGCGCCTCCGCAACCCCGCGCGATCCCTCTTGCAGTCCGGGACCCAGCCGGGCCAGGCCGCCGTCGATGTCCCGCAGGCCGGTGTCGATCTTGCTCAGTCCGTCGATCGCTTGGCGCAGACCGCGCGCGATCGTTCGCAGGGATCCCTCAACGCCACCGGCGTCGTAGAGCCGCTTGATGTCACCGTTGTTCGACGGATCGTCGGGGTCGGTCGCAGGCCGGTTGGGCATGATCGGGTCACGGCCCGTCAGTTGCGCATAGGCCCGCCCCGTCCGCAGGATCGCATCCTGAACGGCCGGATCGGCTTTGGACGTGGCGAGCGCTCGCGAGTAGAGATCGTCGAACGCCGCCTTCGAGTCGGACGCGGCGCCGGACGCCAGGTCGGCCAAGTCGTTCTGGGCGCCCGGCTTGTCCAGAGCGTCCTCGGCCCTGGCCAAGCCGTCGCGCATCGGCCGGATGCCGTCGCGAATCTGGGCGATTCCGTCCCGCATCTTCGCCACGCCCTCGGCGCCTTCGCGCAACCCATCGCGAAGCTCGGGGAATCGCACGCGCATCTGTTCTAGTCCGCTTCGAATCTGTGCCAGGCCGTCGATGACGCGTCCGGTCCCTTGCGCTCCCTCGTCCAGCCGGTCGGGGAATGCCAGCAGGTCGCCGACGCCGGCCTCTTTCAGATCGGCTTCGGAAAACGCGCCGCCGGTCGGCTGCGTCAGCGACCGAACGATGGCCACGCCGGGAACCTTGCCCAGAGCAACGGTGAGGTCGTTGATCGCTCGAAATCCCTTGGCGGTCCACACCGAGTCTTCTGCATCGACCACCACAACAATCGGCCCCAGCTCGCCCGCATCGAAGTGCCCCTGAAGCGCCTGATACCCACGCACCGAGTCCGACGACGCCGGCAGTTCGCGCAGAACGTTGTAGGACAGTTTCATGTGCGCCGTCGCCGCCGCGGGGGGCACCAGCAGCAGACACGCGATCGCAAGGAACCGGCCGGGGTGCGCCCGCAGCAGGACCGACAGCCGCAGCCAGCTCATGCAGTCGCCTTGGCGACCGTCCCGCCGGCTGCCTGTTGCTCCGGCTTGGCCGGCCAGAACAGACGCGAGCCAAAGGCGCGCATCAATGCCGGAGTCAACGTCAATCCCGCCGCCAGCGTGACGGCAACGCTGATCGCCATGGCCGGCCCCGTCGTGCGGAACATGCCGAACCGCGCAACACCTTGCGCGGTGAAACCGACGATGACCGTAGACGCGCTGGACGCGATGACGGCGCCGATCAGCGCGATCGTCCCGATCAGGGTCCGGCGATACTCACCGTGGCGCTCGACCTCTTCACGAAAGCGCGACACCACAAACAAGCAGTAGTCGGTTCCCGCGCCGAAGACGATCACGATCATGAACTGCTGCACCAGCGATGAGACCTGCATGCCGGCCTGGGCCAGCAGAGCCACCAAGCCTTGTGCGATGACAAACGCGATGCCGATGGTGATGAGCGGGACCAAAGGAGTCACCGGTGAGCGATAGACCCACAGCAAGATCAGCACGACCAGCGCCAGCGTGACGATGGTGGTGCGCTCAACGGAGGTCTCGATCGCCGCGGCTTGATCCGCGGCGACGCCGGCATTCCCGCTTGCGGAGGTGAAAAGTCCGTCGGGCCGGTCGCGTCGGGTGTGATCACGGATCGCGACCACGGCGCGGTTCGTCGGGGGCTCGAACGGTGGCGTGGTGAACGTCACCAGCATGATCTCCGTCGTACCGTCGCGTGAAATCAGCACGCGAGCCAGCTCGGGCCGGGACCGGGCCGACTGCGTCTTGTCTACGACCTCGGGCGCTTCGGACCCGCGCAGCCATGTCTCGGTCTGATCCATGAACGCCCGATCGCCGGGCGTCAGCCCCGTGCGGCGCTGGAAGATCAGCGCGGCCGAGTCTCCGAAGTCGTCCTGAGGCCACGTCTTCGCCAGCAGGTTCCCACCGCGGATGCTGACCGCATCGCCAGTCAAGAAGGCGCTGATGTCGGAGGTGACGACCGCCTCCAACCGCGGAGCCAGCAGCACAATCGCGCCGGCGACGGCAGCCCAGGCGACGATGACCCAGCCGTAGCGGCGCGACACGACGGAACCCAGGCGCTCGAACACGTGGGCGTCAGGCTAGGGGCGCGCGGAATTCGCCGCAACCCGCGCGGGGAGCCGGCCCATAGGTTTGAGGATTCGCCTTGTGAGCGGGATGTAGCTCTGCTACTTTGCCTGCGTGGCTCCGCCGACGCATGTGCGAACGCGGGCCGATGTCCTGAAGGCAACGGAGCCGGGGGTTCGCGCGACCCGTCCAACCTTCGGGACATTTTCGTTTTTGCCGAAAGGACACGTGTGGCCGACATTCTGC
>JBKKBA010000377.1:0-2691 GCA_046714275.1 Actinomycetota bacterium | reverse complement strand
ATAGTCGTAGAACTCTCGCTCGGTCACGACCTCGCCGACCACGCTGGCTTCCGGATCCTCGTTGCCCAGCACGGCGCATTCAAGCTCTCGAGCAATCACGGCGCGTTCGACGATCGCCTTGTCGTCGTGTGTGAATGCGGTCACGAGCCCTTCACGCAAGGTCGCCGCGGACGCGCATTTGCTGATGCCGATGCTTGAGCCCAGCCGTGCCGGTTTGGTGAAGCACGGGAAACCGATCTGGTCGGCAACGACGTCCAGACATCCTTCGGGGTTGCGACGCCAGTTCGACTGATGAAGGTGCAGCCACGGCACGACCGGGATGCCGCGCGCCTGGAACAAGCGGCGCTGCATCTCTTTGTCCATGCCCAGGGCGCTGCCAAGCACGCCGGCGCCGACATAGGGAACACCGGCCAGCTCCAGCAAGCCCTGGATCGTTCCGTCCTCGCCGGACGGGCCGTGCAACACGGGAAAGACGACGTCGATGCCACGCAGATCGCCGGGACTGCTGGCCGGGCTGAGAACCGGCGCCGGGCCACCTTGGGAAAGCATCACGGCGGTGCCTTCGTCCCCGACCTCCGGCAATCCCCCGCCGGGCGCGGTCAACTGCGCCGGCGGTACGCGCGGCAGCATCCACTGCCCTTGCTTGGTGATCGCAACCGGAACGACGTCGTACTTATCGCGGTCGATCGCGTCCAGCACGCATCGCGCCGACACGACGGAGACCTCGTGCTCGGCGCTTCGTCCGCCGTAGACGACGGCGACGCGAATCTTGGCAGACATCGACGCGCGTCAGCCTACCGGAGGATCCGCCCGGTCACCGCGCCGTCACCAGCCGGTCACAGCCCCAGGGCGCGGTCAAAGTCGGCGATCAGATCCTCGGGATCCTCGATCCCGATGCTGGCCCGGATCAAGCCCTCGGTGATTCCCGCTGCGCGACGCTGCGCGCCGCTCAACTGCGTGTGCGTGACGCTGGCGGGATGCACAACCAGCGTCTTGGTGCCGCCCAGTGAAGCCGCAGGGGCCGCGACACGAACGCGCTCCAGGAAAGCGCGTCCCGCCGCCCGGCCGCCGGTCACCTCGAACGCAAGCATCCCGCCGAATCCCTGGCGGAGTGTGCGCTTGGCCAGGTCGTGCTGCGGATGTGACGGCAGCCCGGGATAGTGGACGGCCTTGACGCCCCGACGCGACGCCAGGAACTCCGCAACGGCCATCGCGTTGGCCGAGACGCGCTCCATGCGCAACGCCAGCGTCTGTAATCCGCGCAAGGTCAGCCAGGCTTCGAACGGGGCCAGCGTGGCGCCGTAGTCCATGGCGAACTGACGAATGTGTGCGATCCGCTTTGCCGAACCCGACACGACACCGGCGGTGATGTCGGAATGCCCGCCCAGATACTTGGTCGCCGAGTGCACGGAAAGGTCCACGCCGTGGTCCAGAGGCGCCAGCATCGACGGCGGCGTGAAGGTGGCATCGACGATGAAGGTCGCGCCGCGCGCGCGAGCCACGGCCGCAAGAGCATCCAGGTCGGCGACGCTCATCGTCGGATTCGCGACGGTCTCGCAGTAGAGCACCTTGGTCGTTCTGCGGAACGCCGCCTGAACCGCTGCGGCGTCGTCGATATCGACAAACGTCGTCTGGATTCCGGCTCGGGGAAGGATGTGACCCAGCAGGCCGAACGTCCCGCCGTACAGAGCCTTCGAGGCGACGATGTGATCGCCGGCTTGCGCGGCGGAGGTCACGGCTCCATGAATCGCGGCCATCCCGCTTCCCATGCAGGCCGTCGCCTCGGCGTTTTCCATCGACGCGATCGTCTTTGCCAGCGCCTGGACGGTGGGATTCCCCCACCGAGAGTACAGAAAGCCGCCGGTGATCTTGGACTGGGCGACGGCGGCGAAATCGTCGATATCGTCGAAGGCAAAGGTGGCGGTCTGGTAGATCGGCGGCGCAAGCGGCCGCTGGCGCACCTGCTCCGCCGCGTCGGCAGTGTGCACGGCGCGGGTGGTAAACCCTTGCCGGGGAGCGGATTGCTTGCGCTTTGGCATGGAAGCCTCCTCCTTACCAGGTGTGCGTGTCGTTGAGCGCCTTGTTGAGGACGTGCCACGGCAGGTTGCCGCCCGACAGCGGCGTCCCGACGATGCGCCCGGAAAGCTCGTCACGGATCTTCATGATCGCGGCTAATCCCGCCGCGCCGGCGCCCTCGGCAAGGTTGTGGGTCTTCTCAAGCAGCAGCAGGATCGCACGGCGCATCTCTTCTTCGGTCACGGTCACGATGCGGTCCACGTAGTCCCGCACCATTCCGAAGGGCAGCTCGGGGGGCTCCCGGACGGCCACGCCGTCGGCAAACGTCTGACTGGGCGGGACCTCGATCCGTCGGCCTTCCTTGATCGAGACGGCAAAGGCGGGGATCCGTTCGGCTTGAACCCCGATGACCGTCACCTCGGGCTTCAGTGTTTTGGCGACCAGCCCGGCGCCGGCGATCAACGTCCCGCCGCCGATCGGGAAGACGATTGTGTCAAGCTCCGGCTCGTCTTCGAACATCTCAAGCGCCGCCGTCGCGTGACCGGCGATGATCAGCGGATCGTTGTGCGGGTGCAGGAACGTGGCACCACGCTCCTCGGCCAGGGTGCGCGCATTCTTGGACGCGGCTTCGAAGTCCGATCCAAATTGGACGACCTCCGCGCCCAGGTCCCGCAT
>JBKKBA010000376.1:0-3152 GCA_046714275.1 Actinomycetota bacterium | reverse complement strand
CGCGGCAATGCGAAAATGATTGCCACCAAGCGCGACGCTGCGGGAAACTTACAGGCGATTGTTAGTGAGGGCGGCGGCGACGATAATGTAATTAAGCGGTTGGCGGAACTTGAAAGCCGCCTCGCTGAAGTCGAAGGCGGCGTCGGCGTCGATACGATGGATGGTGGCGACGGGATCGATACGCTGAGCTATGCCGGCTTAGCAGCGCGTTGCTGAAGTCCCGCTTTGGTCAGCTGGGGTCGGCGGTAACAGCCATGACGAGGATGGCGAACCCGTCGGGGGACGCGGCGACCAGGACAATCGCCACGGCATCCTCGGTGTAGACGAAGAGCAGAGAGGCCAGCCGACGGGCGGCCGCCTCTCTCGGGGTTCCGGCCCCGATCAGCAGCCGCATCAGGATGCCGAGATTGTGGCCGGCGATGTGAACCAGGTAACGCTTGTGAACGTTTTCGCGTCCGCGCAGCCAGGTCCGCCGCATGCCGCCTCGGTCGAGATTATGGGCGAAGGATCGCTCGACGATTTCCGCCCGCCGCCGCATCGCCTGCTTGCCAACCCCTGAACCCAGACGGGTGCGGTTGGCATAGACCGCCGCCCGCGCCTTGTCGTCACCATGCCAGCGTGAAAAGCCCGGCTGCCTGGGCTCGGCGATGCGCGTCTTCCACACCCCGCCGTCGAGGTCCTTCAAGACGGCGCGCGAGTGATAGCCTTTGTCGGTGACCAGTTCGCTCGGCTCTTGCTTTGTCGGCGCGGCGCTGACCTGGGCCAGGTTGTTCTGCGCCGCCGCCAGCGTGCCAGCGATCGTCGTTGTATCGCCGTGATCGGCAGGGTGCAGCGTCGCCGCGACGATGACGCCGGTGTCGAGATCGACCGCATGCTCGGGCTTGTAGGCGAGATGCGTGCGACCGTCCTTCATCCTCGCGATCTTGGCCTCTGGATCGGTCTTGCTGGTCCACTCCTCGTTCGACAGCTTCTTGCCTTTGCGGGCGCGGTCGATGCGGACGAGATCGTCCGCCGTCGGCGTCTCGATGCCGCTCTCCTTGGCCATCTGCGTCAGCATTTCGCGATAGGTCCGGCCATCGTCCCGGCGCACGATCGTGCGCAGTGCGGCATTGGCCTCCATCGTTGAGCCATCAACGCCGATCCGCTTGCCTTTGACCAAACCTTGCTCGGCGACGAGCTTCAACACCCAGCCGAACACCGTCTCGTGCACCTCGCGGGGAAGCCGCCCGCGCGTCTTCGACAACCATGAATGATGCGGGACCTCCTGGCGGTTCTCCAGCCGCAGGAAATCGCGCAGCGACATCGAATCCGAACACCGCCAGACGATGCCGCGCTCGCTGGCGATCCCCTCGAAATAGCCGACCAGGTGCATACGGAAATAGCGCCCCGGCGGCAACGACGGCGTCCCCATCTTCGGCGCGTAATAGGGTTGGCACGCGGTCTCGACGAAACCGTCAAAACCGCCCGCGATCAGCACTTCCTGAAGCCGATCGTAGAACACATGGCCCGGTGAGCGCGGCATCTCCGACCAGCTCACGATCAGATCGCCTTGCCGATCGCCTTCGCGCCCCATCGCCATGCCGGTAAGCCCGTTCAGTCCCCGGCTTCACACAGAATCAGCCAAATTCGACTTCGTCAACGGGCTGATAGGGCTGGGGGCCGCCGCGAAAGTCGTACAGCACCTGATAGCCGCGGCCGTCGAGCTTGACGTAAGGCCCGCGCGTCTCGTCCAGCGGCCGCAGCACCGCCTTGCCCAGGCGCAACTCGTCGCCATCGCCCGGCTGTGGCGCAATCCGTTCGCGCGCCAGGTAAGCCAATGCCAGGGCGGTGCCGAGGGCGGCATATTGATCGGTGCCGTCATCGGCATAAAGCAGGGCGCGCCGGACGATGCCGTCGCTGTCCTCGGGAATGTCGGCAAATGCCGCCCTTTCGGTACCGCGCAGCAGTTTCGGCGCTTGCGTGCCGGTATGCTTCTTGTCGCCTTTGAGCCGGAACACCCACAGGATTTCCGGATGCCGCCGCAACACGGCGTCGAGCGGGCTCTCGCCGCCGGCCGGAATGTCGCGGTAGATCGGGATATCGCGGTAGATATCGACCCCGATCGCCCGCGGTTTCCATGACGCGAGGCGCTCCAGCACCGCCGCCAGCTTGTCGTCCGGCAGCGGCCAGGGCCAGCGCGCGCCGTCGTCGGCGGTGATGTCTTCTTCGGTCGCGCCGATCAGCACGGCCCGGTCGCTGTGCCCCCGTCCCGCCCACGCGACCCGCAGGGCGTCATAGGTCAGCAGCTCCGCCGGCTGCAGCCAGCCGCCCGCCCGCAGCACAATGACGGCGACCGCCACCAGGACGGCGCCGGCGATCGCCCGCAGCGGCGTGCTGCCGAGAACCCGGGCCCAAGCGTGGCGCCAACGCCGCGACTCGCCAATGGCCTGGTCCGGAGGATTGGCGAGCGTCGTCATCGGGATTTCAGTGGCAATGCATCGACAGCCGCAACTGGCTGACCTGCGTCGCCGCGCGCCGCTCCGGTGCCGAGGTGCCGCGACTGACCGGCACGGCGTCACGGTCCGCCAGATACAGCGCCGGCACGCTTGCCTCGGGATCCTGCGGCAGGCCGCCGCGTCCCGCGCCGGTCAGGCTGGAGCGCGGCAGCGCGCTGCGCCCCGCGCACGAATTGCGCAACACCTCGACGGCTTCGCGCAACTCGCTCGGCAGCACGACGAGGCTGCCGTTCAGGTCGACCCGCGGCCCGACGATCTCGATCGCACCCGACACGCCGAGTTGCGAACTCGCCGACACGACGCTGTCGGCCGAGGGCAGATACTGATCGGCGATGATCGTGATGTTGCCGCCATGTCCTTCGACCGCCTGGGCGACGATCCGGCTGCGCTGCAAGATCAGGAATTGCGGGTCGATGAAGATGTTGCCGCCGTTTCCGATGTCGCCATGCACCGAGGTGGTGATCTCGCTGTCGACCAGCTGCATGAAATTGCCGATCTTCAGCGTGATGTTGCCGCCGTTGGCGCTGGTTGCCTCGGTCGAGATCGCGGCGCCGGCGCTCATGTTGAGGTTGGTCGCCGACAGCGTGATCGAGCCGGCGTCGCCGCTGCGGGTCGAGCGCGCCGTGTTCTGCGGGCCGCCGCCGGTCAACAGGACAT
>JBKKBA010000375.1:0-5195 GCA_046714275.1 Actinomycetota bacterium | reverse complement strand
TCTCCCAGTAGCCGTACATCCGCATGTCGATGTAGAAGATGAAGACCTTGCAGTCGGGAAGAAGCTCCCGATCCTCGATGGCCTCCTTGGAGGCGACCCCGCAGCAAACCTTGGAGCAGTACTCGTTTCCCAGCCTGCGGTCGCGCGACCCGACGCACTGGATGAAGCACAACCGCTTCGGCGGCTGACCGTTGGAAGGACGGACGACCTTGTGGACCTTCAGCATGGCTTCAAGATCCTGCAACGCCAGCACATCGGGATACTCGTAGTACCCATACATCTGTGTTTCGCGTCCCGGATCAAAGTGCTGGAACCCCGTGGCAATCAGCACGGCGCCGGCCTCAACGACATCGCGCCCGCCGCTCTCGCTCTGGACGGTGATACGGAAGTCCCCCGCCGTCCCCTCCTGAGCAACCACATGCGAGCTTAAACGCACGTCGGTGAGCGGGTTCGGCGCGACGGCGTCGATCATGCGCTGCATCGCTACCTCGGCGCTCTCGAAGTGTGGCGTGAGCGCCGCGTAGTTCTCGATGATCGGCATGCCGCCCAGAAAGCTCTGCGCGTCAACAATCGTCACCGGAGTCCCAAGTTCGACGATCCCGCGCGCGGCCGACAGGCCGGCCGGGCCTCCCCCGATGATGAGGACTCGATCGCTAGGCATCCACATCCTCCCACGTTAGGTACTCGATCTCCCCACTCTCCAGGCGCTTGATCTCCTTCTGGAACTCCTCCCACTTCTCACGCCAGTCGATGCCCATCTTCTCCAACAGCGGCTTGTAGTCCGTGTTGTGCCAGTGCAACTGACACACCTTGTACGGGTGCGCGCCCATGGCCAGCGCGGCGAACTGCGCATCGCTCATCACGGGGACACCGACATTGCGACCGTGCGCTCGGGCGGCAAACTGGCTCTGATCCAGCGTGGTGACGCAGCCGGTGTCGTGCGTGATCACGACGTCGGGATCCGCCTCGTTCTTCATGACCTCGATCTTGCGGAGCGTGGCGAATGAGCGAGTGAAGTCGCGCTGTACCAGGATGTGCCGAAAGCCGAAGCCGCAGCAGTCGAACCAGGTCGAATACTCCTTCACCTGGGCACCTAAGGCCTGAAGAACCCCGGTCACGACGGCCGGACGCTGGCCCCCGTACACCTCGGGGTCGTAGATCGCGTCGCCGGTAACGAGTTTGTAGTAGTGACAAGCTGGGTGCACCGTCGCCGAGATGTTCGACACATTGAGCAACTGCTTCTGGGCGATCTCGTTGCGCATCGCGTAGAACCATTCCGAGTAGTGAACGATCTCCTCGGGCATGACGAGCGGCTTGCCGAGCTTCTTCATGATGTCGCGAACCTGATCGCGCAAGGCTTTGTGGTTCAGCAACTCCTCGCGCACCTCTTTGTAGTGCCCGTAGGACGTGCCGCAGTGGATGATCGGATAGTGGCCCGACTCGTAGGCGGCCGCGAAGTTGCGCACCGCCACGGCCGCCTGAGCGGCCGCGTTCGAGGTGGCTGAGGCGTAGTAATTCCACCCCGTGCACGACGTCTGGTCCTTTGGATCGGTGTACTCCATCCCAAGCTTCCTCATAACCCAGAAAATCGAGGTGGAGTATCCGGGGATGTGGCCGCACTGGCCACACGACTTGTGATGCCATGTGGGCTGGCGCGGAATCTTCTTCATGTGTCCGAACTTCGTCGGCACCAAGTAGTGGTCGTCCGGCACCTTCTGCACGATCCACTCGCCCTCTTGCTCAAGCCGGAGCACTTCCTCGTGGTAGCGCGCATCCGTGGGAATGCTCTGGCCCTCGCGATCGAAACTCGCTTTCTTGTTGAGAATCTCTTCGACCGGAATGGACATTCGATACGCCTCCCTTGCGCTCGGCCTAGATCTCCAGGCCGGAATCCTCTAGCAGGTCCTGCATGACCTCGTCGATGATCATGTACAGATTGGCATCGACGCCTTTGATCATGTCCAGGGCGCCCGTCGAATACCAGATGTAGTAAAGCTCAACGAGCGTCTTCTCGGAGACCTCCCACGATGTTGACGTTGTGTGCATCGTCTCCGGAGGGAGCGCGCGGCGCCAGAGCCGCAGGTTGTCCGAGATATTCTTGACGTCCGGCCCCCAGTCGGGAAAAGCATCCGGCTGAAGCATGTCCGGCGATACCTGCGTGCCGGTAGACATGATCTTGTAGATGATCCGGCTGTAGCCCTCCAGGGCCTCTTTCGCGCTGGCCAGGCCGTTGTTCACGGCGACCTCACGCATAATCGTGATCAGGCCGCCGGGCGAGTTGCCGCGAGGGCAGCGATTGCACGAGAAGCACTGGGAACATTCCCAGATGTCGTCGTTGATCTGCTCGTACAACTGCTCCACGTCCTCACGGCCTGCCGCCTGTGCGATCCGGCGCGGCGAGAAGTCGTAAAAGCGCGCCGAGGGGCACGCCGCAACGCAGATCCCGCACTCGTAGCAGCCGTACATGTAGTCCGTGTACCGAGGGTCGGCCTTCACCTCTTCGAAGAGGCGCTCCTTCTCTTCGAACGGGACCTCGTCGTAGCGACCCTTCTGGATCTTGTACATCGCCGGCTGAGTAATGGCAGGCACGGGATCCTCCTAGAACGAGATGACCGCGTCGGCGTCAAGAGCCAGATCGTTGAACGCCGCTCCACCAATCATCTTCACGCCCTCGATGACGTCGTCCATGGTCATGTCGTGAAGGTCGAGCGACGGCTGGCACACATACAGCTTGACGCCGATATCGACTGCCTGGTCGATAAAGTAGCGGAGCGGCTGCCCGCGATCACCCTTCGGGCCCATCTTCTCGGCGACGCCTTTCCGCAACAGTTGGGGCCCGTTCATCGTGAAGTAGATCCCGACCTCATTGTCGCAAGCCGCGGCGGCGGCGGAGAGATAGAACGGCGTCGCACATCGCTCGGGCGAGTCGACGCCGTGCGTCATCACGTACAGAACCTTGCGGAGATCATCGTCCACGGCGCAACTCCTGCTTGGTATCGTCCACGATGGAACTGCTCCTTCGTCCCGTCCGCGAGAGCCTTTACTTGGTCCGGCGGACCCAGAACAAGAAGACATCGCCGTCGACCTTCGATTCGATCAGCGCATGCCCGGTGTTCTTGGCCCAAGCGTCCATGTCCGGCTGAGAGCCCGGGTCGGTCGCCTGCATCTCAACAACTTGGCCAACATCGATCTCCTTGATGGCCTTGGACAACTTGATGACCGGTAGCGGGCACAGCAGACCCTTCACGTCCAGGATTTTGTCGGCCGTAATGTTGCCCATCGCTCCCCTCCCATCGGCAAAGAGGCCTGTGCAAAGGCTTTATTACGTTATTCGCATATTCCTTTCTGGTCAAGCGCCCGAATCGCCCGAAATGCCGGGTTCTAGGGGCGTCCTCCGCTCAATGGCCCGGACGCAGGCCCGGACGTGGGCCCGTATGTCGGAAGGGGAACCCCCATCGACTCGAGCATGACGCGGCCGTCCTCAGTTGCCATTTGCGGGGTCCAGGGAGGGGTGAAGGTCCAGTCGATCGCCACGGCCTCCACACCGTCCAGGTCCATGAGCACGTCGGTGATGTCCCGCTGCATGATGGCCATAAAGGGGCACCCCATCGACGTCATCGTCATCGACAGCGAGACCTCGCCACCCTGGACGCGCCACCCGTAGACCAGGCCAAGATCCCAGATGTTGACCCCGATCTCGGGATCGGCGATCTGCTGGAGCGCCTCGCGAACCGTTTGCTCCGCTAGCTCGGCCATGTCCTGATGTTCACTCATTCTTATGCTCAAGCGCAACGAAGGGGGCGCCCGGGCTGCCGCCGGGCTCCGCCGACCTACTCCGCCAGCCTATTCCGAGGGGAAATCGACGGAGAGCTTCAAGTCCGCCTCTGCCAGCTTCGGCTGGACGAAGAGAAAGTTGTTGAGGAACTCCGCTCCGTGGCGCCGGCAGAACTGCCATGTGGGGTTGGCCCCGAACTTCTGCAGCATCACCATCACATGGAGGCTCCCTTGGAATGCGACCGCCTCCCGGCACATGGCGCACACGTCCTCCCGGTCCTGGGGCCCAAGGTCGGCCCGAAGTCGCTCCCAGCACGGTTCGGTACAGACGAGCACGCTGTTGTCGTGTCGCTTGGGGTCGCCGGGATGAACCAGCAGGCGTGTTCCGCGTGCCGGAGAGTCTTGAAGATCGGTCTCCAGACCCGCGAGCATCCGCCCGCACACGTCGCAGCCAAGATCGTGAATGGTCATCGCAAGAGCGCGTTCATCCGCGCCCGGAGATCCTACGGCGTCGGAGGGCTACGTGTATCGCGCGCCGTGCGGGCTGTCCCCTGCGTACCCCATCCGTGTATACGGGATCACCCCGGCCGCCCAGCGCTCCCGTTCTTCGAACCGGGCTCTGATTCACCCCACAGAGGGATCTTCTCTCCCCCTTTGGTGCGCCGGAAGTCTCCGCGCGAATCCACCACGTTCGGGGATGGCAACAACCGCGATTCCCTCTAGGGTTCCCGTGCCGCATTTCAGCGAGGGACCTGTGAAGGTATGCCACCGACACGCACTGCCATTCTTCCGGAAGCGCCTTCTTCGGCTGCGGACCACTTGCCGGACAAGCGCCCGGTTATGCTGGCCATCGCCGGGGACAGCGCTGCCGGAAAGACGACGCTGACACGCGGCATCTGCGAGATCCTAGGCCCCCATCGCGTCACGGTCGTGTGCACAGACGACTATCATCGTTTCGATCGCGCACAGCGCGCCGCGCTGGGCATCACCCCGCTGCATCCCGTCAACAACTACGTCGACATCATCGAGCAGCACTTGGCGCTGCTGGCGGCACGGCAGCCGATCCTCAAGCCAGTCTACGACCATGCGAACGGCTCTTTCGCGCCCCCGGAGTACATCGAGCCACGAGATTTCGTCGTCATCGAGGGCTTGCTGCCGCTCTTCACCCGCCGCATGCGCGAATGCATCGATGTGCGCGTGTTTCTGGATCCGCCCGAAGATCTGCGCGTCCGGTGGAAGGTCGCTCGCGACTGCGCGAAGCGCGGCTACCGGCCGCAGCAGGTGATCGACGAGTTGCGCCGTCGCGAACCCGACTCTGCCGCATTCATCCGGCCGCAGCGCCAGCATGCCGACGTCGTCGTCCGTTTCCAGCCGCCGCAAGCTGAGTCCCCGGACGGCGCGCACCTGGACGTATCGCTGGT
>JBKKBA010000374.1:0-4263 GCA_046714275.1 Actinomycetota bacterium | reverse complement strand
GGCCAGCAGCGACGGCGCGTGCTGCAGCAGGCCGCCGATGTAGTAGCGCGCCATGTCGCTTAGCAGCGCGTAGCCGGTCTCATCGTAGAACAGGTTCTCGCCGTTGCGCCACAGCGACTGGTGCGTGTGCATGCCCGAGCCGTTATCGCCGAAGATCGGCTTGGGCATGAAGGTGGCCGTCTTTCCGGCGCGCCAGGCAACGTTTTTGACCACGTACTTGTAGTTCATGACCTTGTCGGCCGTGGCCAGCAACGTGCCGTAGCGCATGTCGATCTCGGCCTGGCCTGCGGTGCCCACCTCGTGGTGCTGGACCTCGATGTGGATGCCCATCTTCTGCATCTCCAGAACCATCTCGGACCGAAGGTCCTGGTACTGGTCCATCGGCGGGACCGGGAAGTAGCCTTCCTTGTAGCGGGGGCGGTAGCCGCGCGATCCCTTCTCGCCCGATCCCCAGGCACCTTCGGTCGAGTCGATGTAGTAGTAGCCCTCGTGCTGGTTCTGGTCGAAGCGGGCCTCGTCGAAGATGTAGAACTCGCACTCTGGACCCCAGTACGAGACATCGGCGATGCCGGACCCCTTCAGGTTGTCCTCGGCCTTCTTGGCGATGTAGCGCGGGTCGCGCGTGTATGCCTCGCCGGTGATCGGGTCCTTGATGAAGCAGTACATCAGCAGCGTCGGATGCTGCAGGAACGGATCCATCAGGGCGGTGGACGGATCCGGGATCAGGAGCATGTCGGACTCCTGGATCGCCTGGAAGCCGCGGATCGAGGATCCGTCGAACCCGAATCCGTCTTCGAACGACGCTTCGGTTAGCTCGCCAATCGGAACGGAAAAGTGCTGTGTCACGCCCGGCAGGTCGGTAAAGCGCAAGTCAACCATGACCGCGCCGCCGTCTTTGGCTACCTTCAGTGCGTCCTTTGCGGTACTCGGTGCGGTGCTCGGAGTGTCCGGCACGATGCCCCTCCCATGATCGTTGGTCTGTTGTCGAGCCTAGTCCCGCTCGCCTCCGGCGGCAAAAGCCGCTGAAACTGGTCGAGCCCCCCGTCCTCACTGTCCCGATGTGAGGAACGAGGGCTCGACGCTCACGGTATCAAGGCTGGTATTTCAGGCCCGTTTCTCCCGGGTTAACTCTGTGTTACAGCGGGGCTGGGTTATCCCGGACGGCGGTAACCACACTAGGTGGCGGTTGTGACGCGGCGGCGCTGCGCGGCGGCGCGGTGCTGGCGGCCGGCGTGGTAGGACGAGCGAACAAGAGGCCCGGCCTCTACCCAGGCAAAGCCCATCGCGGACCCCGCTTGCTGCCACGCCGCGAACTCTTCCGGCGGCACATAGCGAGCCACGGGCATCTGCAGATCCGTCGGGCGCAGGTACTGGCCTATCGTCAGCAGATCGCAGCCGGCGTCGCGCAGGTCGCGCATGGCAGCGACGATCTCGTCGTGCGTTTCGCCCATCCCCGCGATCAGGTTGGACTTCACGACGCGCTCGGCCGGCAGCAGCGCCCGTGCCAGGCGCAGTACCTGAAGCGAGCCTTCGTACGTGAAGGCCGGGCGGATGCGGTCGAACAGGCGCGGCACGGTCTCGACGTTGTGGGCGAACACCTGGGGCGAGGCGTCGCAGACGGCGCCGATCGCGCCGGCGGATCCTTTGAAGTCGGGGACCAGCAGCTCGACGCCGCAGCCGGGAACCTGGGCGCGGATCTGGCGCGTGCATTCGGCGAACAGCCAGGCCCCACCGTCGTCCAGATCGTCGCGCGCGACACCGGTGACGACCGCGTATTGAAGGCCCATTCGCCCGACCGATTCCGCGACGCGGCGCGGTTCGTCGGTGTCGTAGCCCTCCGGCTTGCCGGTTGCGATATCGCAGAAGGCGCAGCGGCGCGTGCAGAAGCTGCCGCCGATCAGGAACGTCGCCTCGCGGTCCTCCCAGCATTCGAAGATGTTGGGACAGCGCGCCTGTTCACAAACCGTGTTCAGTCGCTCGTCCGACACGATGCGCTTCAAATCAGTGTAGTTGGCCCCCATCTGCGCGCGGACCTTCAGCCAGGGAGGCTTGCGGCCCTGGGCAACCTGGTCCATCGGCAGGTTGCGAGCCGGCCCCTGCACGGTCGGCAGCAGCGGAAGCGTCCGGCGCGGCTCAGTCGCCATGAACGGCGCCTTCCAGGTTCAGCTCGGCAAAGGCCACGGGACGATCGAATGCTTCGCCGAACGCGCCGACGATCGCATCGATCGCCTGGTCCATCGTGATGTCGCGTCCCGTCAGCTCGGCCAGCGACGTGACGCCCTTGTCCATCACGCCGCAGGGGACGATGCCGTTGAAGGCGCTCAGGTCGGGGGCGACGTTCAGGGCGAAACCGTGTGTGGTGATTCCTCGAGCCACATGAACGCCGATCGCACCCAGCTTGGCGTCGCCCACCCAGATTCCCGGCAAGCCTTCGGAGCGGGACGCGACGACATCGAAGCGTTTCGCGGCGCCGATCATCGCGTTCTCCAGCCGGCAGACGTAGCCGCGCACGTCCGGCGCGCCACCCAGCCAGAAGATCGGGTAGCCGACCAACTGTCCGGGACCGTGGTAGGAGACCAGCACGCCGCCCTCGGTGCGCACCACTTCGATGCCGCGCGCCGCGCACTCGTCGGCGTCCAGCAGGATCTCGCCCTCGGACCCGCGCCGGCCCAAGGTGTAGACGGGCTCGTGCTCCAGCAGAAGCAGGGTGTCGGGAAGCTTGTCCTCGGCCCGCAGCTCCGCCACCACATGCTGCAGCGCGTACGCCGGCTGGTACCGGACGCGGCCAAGACGGCAGGCAAGGATCGGCTGGCTCACCCCGCCATGGTACCGGGGGCGGTGATCGACGGTCTGGGGCGTCTCCGTAGGCGTCAATGAAGCTTTGGAGAACGCGGTTCGAGTCCGTTCTCTTCCACCGGTGTGATGTCCCAGGGCATCGTGGACACCTGTGTCAGGGCATCGTAGACGGTTCTTTCTTTCCCGGGCCGAGTGGGCGTCCTTTTGGTGGTCCTGGTGGTTTGCCGGTGCCTTGGTAGTCCCTGGTCGGATCGAGCGTGAGTTCGCGGAGGATCTCGCCGTCGGGTGTGAGGATCTGGATGTTTAGGCCGCTGCGTAGGATGATGACGCGTTTTCTTTTGTGGTCTGCTCCGACGCCGATGTGGTGGAGTCGTGTCTTGTATCGGAGTGTGACTTTGCCGTCCTTGTCGATGCGGTCGTGGCGGACGCGTGTGTCGTTGGCGAGCGTAATCTTGGCGGCTGACGGTCGTGCTTTATCGCGGGCGTTGTAGACGCTGCGCGGCGTTTTGCGTTCGATGCCGCGATGCGGTCGCGTGTCGTTGTAGTAGTCGATGAAGCGGTCGAGCTGCGCTTGGAGTTGGCGGATGCTTCGCGCGGCGGGTTGCTGGCGGAAGAACTTTTTGAGTGTCTGATGCCAGCGTTCGATCTTGCCGCACGTCTGCGGATGGTAGGGCCGAGAGTGTTTGAACACGATGCCAAGTGCGAGCAGTTCGGATTCGAGGGCTTGTCGGCCGCCTCGGGCTGCGGCAGTGTAGACGCAGCCGTTATCGGTTAAAAGTGCGGAGGGATAGCCATATTCGGCGGCGGCGTCGCGGAATGTTTTGAGCGCACCGTGGGCGGTCGCGACGGGGACAACGCGGCTTTGCAGGATGAGGCGTGAATGGTCGTCGAGGTAGGTGATGATCTCAACTTCTGTGCGGTCGGCGAGTTTCCAGCTGGTGACGTCAGATTGCCAGAGTTCGTTCGGTAGCTTGGCTTCGAAGCGCTTCCATGAGCTCTTGGGTCGTTTCTGCGGCTGCGGGGTGACGAAGCCGCGGCGGCGAAGGATCCGCCAGATCGTCGTGACCGAGGGTGTGTCGCCGCCTTGTTGGCCGAGGTGGTAGTGGATCGTCTGCGCTCCGGCGTCGAAGCCGTCGTCGAGGAGTTGCTTGCGGATCGTGATGATCCGTTCTTCGACGTCGTTGGCGGTCCGGTTGGCGATTCGCGTGGCGATGCGTGGCTGCGGGCCGATCGCGTCGTAGCCGCCGGCGCGGTACCGGTCGATGACTTTGCCGACCCACGATTTGGAGACGCCATGCGCTGCGGCCACGTCGCGGTAGGACCGTTTGCCGATGATGACCGCATCCACCACGTAGCGTTCCAGATCCATGGACACCCCCGTCGTTGTAGGAGGTGTCCACGATGCCCCGATACATCGCCGCCGTCAGGTGTCCACGAAGAGCTGAAACCAGACACCCTCAGCTCCAC
>JBKKBA010000373.1:0-5375 GCA_046714275.1 Actinomycetota bacterium | reverse complement strand
GGGGACGGGTAGCGACTCGACGCTGCATTTCGGGCTGGGGGCTGCCACGACTGTGACCAAGCTCACGGTCCGCTGGCCTTCGGGAGTTCGCCGGGTCTACCACAACGTTCCCGCCGACCGCCGCATGATCGCGGCCGAGCCTGGGATCGGGACTCCGGTCATCGCATTGCCCGCCCTCTAACAGGGTGCTGAAAAAGGCCTCCGGGGTATCCGAAGGTCGCGCAAACTCCCAGCTTAGGAATGGACTCCAGCCAGCTGTGCATCGAGAAGGCTACTTTTTCAGCACCCTGCTAACGGAGCGCGGGTTTGATTGATCGAGCCGTCGCGACGCGGCCGATAGGCCAATGATCGAGGCCCGCGGTCCGATGTCCGCGGGCCCCGATCACGTTGACTGGATTCTTACTTGACTCTGAACACACCTCGCATCGAGGGGTGGACCCGGCAGAAGAACGTGAACGTTCCCGTTTCCGTCGGCGTGAATGCCCACGACGTTCGCTGCGTGGGCCCGGTCCCGACGCCCAACTGCGTTGAATCGAAATCCATCACGTCGTTCGGGCCGCTGCCGCCGTTGGCAATCGGATAATCGACCGTGGTAGGCCCGTCACAGGGTGCGGCACAACGCGTGACCGTGTGCCACATGTAGTCGGCCGTGTCGGCGTTGTGGAACGCGATCTTCTCACCAAGGTTGACGTAGGGAACACCGGCAAACCCGGCCACTCCCTGCTCGGTCAAGCCGTATGAGAATCCTCCGATGGGCACCTCGTTGAGGTGGAGCCCGTCAGACACGGTCCTCCAATCAAAGCTGGATTGCGTGAAGCCGTGGTTCCCGCTGCTGGGAACCTGCCCGTGAGTAAGCTGGCCGCGCAAGCACAACTGGTCCGGCCCCGCCTGACCCGCGTTGTTGGCAACGCAGTCGGCCACCAACGGCACCCCGTCCGGCCCCTTTGGCGTGACGGCTTCCGAAGGGATCCCAGCGTTGATCGTGGTTTCTGGGGCGAAGACGTCGATACCTTCCGGCGCGCCCCCGGGGACCACCCACGTCATGACGATCCCCATCTGCTCGTACCACGAGGCGATATCCGTCTCATACACACCGTTCAGGCGCAAGATGTCGCCCTCTTGGACGTTCACCGCCCATCCGTAATCCAGCGTGGACCCCGTCTGGGAATAGTCCCAGGAGATGGGCGGCGCACCAATCCGGTCCTGAACCGGGTCGTCCATCCAGTAGTACGCCTCGGAGATGTTGATGGGCCGGGATACGCCGTCGCGCACCAGCTCGACCTCCGTCCGCAACCCTCCGTTGTGGACGTGGCCACCCATCACGACCAGGGTCCCCTTCTTCGTGGGACCCAAGAAGCCGTCGGGAATCTTGAAGTCCTTGCCGGCAACCTCGTCGCTCACGTTCACCCCTTGCTGGGCAGAGAGGTTCCCGTTGGAGTTGAACCCGGCGCAATTCTGGTCCGGCCACCGGCAGATGCCGGTCGGCCGGCCGAGCGCGTCGGTCCCGCCGGAGCCGTATCCCTTCTGAACGTTGAAGATCGGGTTGAGGAAGTAGTTCTCGGTTTTGTCGTGGAACTTCCCGCCGCCGACATCCAGCCAGATTCCCTTGGTGTTCGTGATCAGCGGCCGGCCGTCGGGCTGAATCGCGCTTCCCTTAGCGGCAGGGATGAAGTCCAGGTCGTAGGTGACCCAGACCGGGAACGTCTGCGCCGTCGCGTTGTGCACCATGTGCAGGAACAGCCAGGAATCGCGCTGCCCCACCCGAAGGCCGTAGCGGTACGGCCAAGTACCGATCGTCTTTTCTTCGCCGGTGGCAAACCAGGGACCGCTGCCGTACGAGGGCGCAACGTTGAGCCATGTTCCATGGTGAAGATGCAGTTGCTCTACCGGCGGGGTCTGGCCAAGCGCGTCCACCATGTTCGGCTTGAACCGAACCAGATAGCCGTCGTACAGGGGCTTTTCGATGGTGACCGGTTGGATCAGCACATCGTCCTGACCGGGCTTCGTCCAGATCGGACCGAAGACCACCCGCAGCCGGCGACACGTATCGGTCCCGTACATCCCCTCCATGGTTCCGCTCTTGGAGGGATGAACCTCATAGGCGGACTCGGGGACGCATCGCCCCGCGTCCAGGACCGTGCCCTTGGTGTTCTCTTCGCCCAATGCATCACGCGCGATCTGCCCATGAGGCCCCGTGATCACGTCGCCAAGTTGCTCCAGCACCTTGGGTTCGTAGATGGGGGGTCCGGCTGTAGCCGGCGAGCCGACCGCGGCCACAAGGACGATTGCCAAGACCAGGAGTGTGCGTCTCATTGCCATCCCTTCCTCAGGCGGCCCCCCCCGGTCAGGATGGGGGCCGGCGTTCCTGCAAGGGCACCGGAGGGCGGCATTTGGCGTGCCTCTCAGACACCGCGAGCCGACCCAACCGAGCAATTCCGACCGAACGGTAGCAGGGACAAAAGTGACTGTCCAGGCCGGGGCCCTACAGGGGTTCTAATGGAGCGGGGCCATCCCTTAGAGTCTTATGTGACGGCCTTGACCCACTACTGTTGTTCGATCTCGCCGTCGCTGCTCACGCATATCTGGGCGCCCGAGAACGTGTAGATGACACAGACCCGCACGGGCTCACCTGGGATGTGGCGGCCGGCTCCTTCGACACCGTTTTCGGATACGCACAGTTCGCTGCCGGCGAAGTCGTACGTCACGCACACGAGCGGATCCGCGGATACGGGCCCGGTGGTCAGGGCCGCGGCTAGGAGAGCCGGGACAAGCACGGCAAGCACGTGGGTCGGTCTCTTCTTCATCGATACCCCCTTGGCAAATTGCGATCAGCCTGGAAAGCAAGACCTGCACAGGCTACCTGAATCGGGCCGAACGACCCAGCGCTGCCGGGAATCAACCAAAATATCAGCCGCGCTGGCACCCATTGCATAGCCCGAAGTAGTCACGCTGACGGGCACGAGCGGGCCATTCCTTTCGGGCCATGCCGAGCCGATACCTTTAACATGTCCGCGGCGCGATCCCGCGCATTCGGCCGCGGAAAGAGCGTCCTCGTCATTGCGATAATGGCGTTCCTGCTCCCCGTCGCCGAATCGCCTGCATGCTCGGTCGCCGCTGGTAATTGTGCGGCGCCGGAAACGAGTGATGCGTCGGCGCGCCCGGGGATCGGCCGGCGACTTGCGGCGCTGCTACCGGTCGAGCCCGGCTCGGTTCGTGATCTGATCCAAACGCTGAAGTGCGTTCCTGGGGAAGCGGACTGCGCAGACTCCGCACCCACGCCGGCGCCGTCTGCGTCGGCCTCACCGTCCGCGTCGGCCACGCCGTCTGAGTCTTCCGCTCCGTCGGCTGCGCCAACCACCGTCCCGCTCCGGGGGTTCGTGTCCGCACCGGCCGGACAGCGCCGTCCCGCACCCGCGAGCGTTGCTGCGACTCCGACGCAAGCGCCGTCCCAGACAACAACACCTCGCACCGACGGGCGGCGGCCGATCGTGATCGTCCGTGAGACGGTGCGTTTCGTGCGAGAACGACTTGCCGGCGCCAAGGCAGCCGGTGTGGGCATTTCAGCGGCCGTCCTGGTCCTGCTGGCGGTGGCGCTGGCGACGCGACGACGCCGCCGCCGGCACAGCGCGGAATCGGCCGGCCAAGCCGGCGCCGCGTACGAAAAAATGACCGCGCGCCTGCTTGCGAACCTGTCGCACGAGCTGTACACGCCGCTCACGCCGGTCAAGGGCTACCTGTCGATCCTGAAGCATCGCGAACTTCCACCACAGGAGATCCATGAGGTCGCCGACCGGATGAGCGACGCATCGGATCGTTTGCAGCGTGTCCTGGAAGCGCTGGTGGGATTTGCCGAGGTTCAGCGTGGTGACTTTGACCCGACCGATGCCGTGCGCATGGATGACCTCATCGACGAGTGCGTCGCTCACGTCACTCCCGACGACGCGCATCGCATCTCTGTTCACGTTGAGGGACGACTGCCGGCGGTGCGTGCCGACAAGCGGCTCGTCGGTCTTGCGATTTGGTCGTTGATCGATAACGCCGTCAAGTTTTCTCCGCACGGCGGCGCCGTTCACATCGACGTGCGATCCTCGAGCGACGAGAGCGGCCGAACCCTGGTTGTCACCGTCGCCGACGAGGGCATCGGCATGAGCGACGATCAGCTCAAGGTCGCGTTCACACCGTTCCGTCAAGTCGATGACTCGACGACCCGGCCTTTTGGCGGTCTTGGGATCGGCATCGCGCTGGCCGATCGCGTGGCGCGCGTCCACGGCGGCCGGCTGCTCGCCACGTCACGGCCCAACGGGGGAAGCTCGTTCGTTCTTTCGATTCCGCTGATCCCCGCCCAGCGTCCGCTTGCCGTCGCGTCCACATAGGATCAGCGGCCGGCCGGCCTTGAGAGCGAGCTATCTGCCGCGCGAGCGGTTGCTAAAGGGCCGCGACAACGCTGGGATCATCGGCCCAGAACTCGACGGCCCCTAGGCCGGTGTTGCCGGCAGGGTCGCGAACCTCGGCTTCAACCCGATACCGCCCGGGATGCTCGAAAATCCAGTCGGAGGTGCAGGTCAGCCGGTAGCTGTCGGCCTCGTACATGCGGCTCGTAGCATTGCACTCAAACACCAGCAGATCGGCGTCGTAGAGGCGAATCGTCGCGGCGTCGATTCCGCCCGCGTCACGGGCAAGCACAACCGCGTAAAGGTCCGCAATCACGTGCGTGCTCCCGTCCTTCGACGGCCCAACGACGGTGCTTCGCGCAACGATCTTGCCGGCGGCCGGAGAGGCAAATACAACGGATGGGGCCACGATATCGTCGCCGGGCAGATACCGGAACGTCACCGGCTTCGATGCCGCTGCCAACATCGAACCGGTGGCACAGTCGCGTGCGGTCACGTCGATCTGATGCGTCCCGGGAATGGCCGCTGCCCCGACGGCAACCGGCGCCTCGAAAACCGTTATGCCGCCCGGCAATGCCTTCACCATGTGCGTGGGACCCACAACTACGTTCCCGTCCTCGCGAACGCGAGTATCGAAGCAGGCATCGGAACGCACCGCACTTCGCATCGACAGCGTTGCTACGCCCGGCTCGGTGAGACGCTCGGGGGCGACGAAACCCTCTACGAGGTACGTCATCGCGAAGTCCCGCGTTGTCCTGAACTCCGCCGCGAACGTCACCGACACGCGCTGGGATTCAAGGCCGTTTCGCTCGGCCGTGATCGTGTACAGACCCGGACGCTCGGCCCCCAGCTCGTAGCGACCGTCGGGACCCGTCACATCGACCTGCGCACCGACGGTTACGACGACATTGGCCAGCGGCATTCCTTCGCGGTCGGCAACGATACCGGCGACGCGATACATGTCGGCGGCGCCCGCTGCGGGGC
>JBKKBA010000372.1:0-6620 GCA_046714275.1 Actinomycetota bacterium | reverse complement strand
GCCCGAGCCCGCGGGCGGGGGGGCGGGCGGCGAGCGCCGCCCGAACGGACTGGAGATCGTCAAGGTGCGTGTCCCCCTGGGTGTCGTCGGCATGATCTACGAAGCTCGCCCGAACGTGACGGTGGATGCGGCGGCGTTGTGCATCAAGAGCGGCAATGCGTGCATCCTGCGCGGTTCCGGCACCGCGATCGAATCCAACAAGGCGATCGCCGCGCTGATCGCATCGGCCGCGACCGCCGCCGGGCTGCCCGAGCATTGCGTGCAACTGATCGAAGATACCAGCCATGAAAGCGTCCAAGAGCTGATGAAGATGCGCGACCATGTGGACGTGCTGATCCCGCGCGGCGGCGCCGACCTGATCCGGAGCGTGGTCGAAGGATCGACGGTTCCTGTAATCGAGACCGGCGTTGGGAACTGTCACGTGTACGTGGACGCATCTGCCGACCTTTCCAAGGCGCTGCCGATCGTGCTGAACGCCAAGGTGCAGCGTCCCAGCGTCTGTAACGCGGCCGAGACGCTGCTGGTTCACCGCGACGTGGCCGCGGAGTTTCTGCCGAAGGCGATCGCCGAGCTGATTGCCGCCGGAGTCGAGGTGCGGGGCGATGACGCCACGTGCGCTGCAGCTGCCGCCGGGGCCGGGGCCGGTGATCGCGTCCTTGCGGCCACCGAGGAGGACTGGCAGACCGAGTTCCTGGACCTGGTGATCGCGGTGAAGGTTGTCGCGTCCCTTGACGACGCGATGGCCCACATCGAAACGTACGGCACGCGGCACACCGAGGCGATCCTGACCGAGGACTACTCGGCGGCACAGCGCTTTGTCGACCGGGTCGATGCGGCCTGCGTGCTGGTGAACGCGTCCACGCGTTTTGCCGACGGCGGTCAGATGGGCCTGGGCGCAGAGATCGGCATCTCCACCCAGAAGCTGCACGCCCGGGGTCCCTTTGCGCTGGAGGCGCTGACGACGATCAAGTGGGTCGTCCGTGGAACGGGGCAGGTGCGGCCGTGATTCAGCGGGACGAGCTGATTGCCGCGGAAGAGAAATCGTGGCAGCAGGTGCATGCCTTCTGTTCCACGATCTCCGATGCGGATTGGGTCCGCCCCGGGGCCAACGGCGACTGGTCGCCCAAAGACATCGTCGCGCACATCGCGTGCTGGGCGGCCGAAGCGGCGCGCCGTCTGGAATGCATTCGGGCGGGACAGAAAGCCGAAGCGCCTCACTTCCAGGCGTTCAACGACGAGGCATATCTGGCCTGCAAGGACCTGACGGTGCACGAGACGCTGGGGATGCTGGCCTCGGCGCATCACCGGCTACGGGAAGAGCTGGAGCAGATCGCGCCGGTTGCCCTGAGCGCGAAGGTGATGGAGATGGTGCGCGAATGTGCCGACCGCCACTACGCCGAGCACTTGGCGCAACTAACGTTGTTTCTGGGGGAGGGCGCGTGAGGTTCGTCTCGGTCGATGACGTCGTCGAGCGGCTTGCCGGCGTGGGCTACCTTGCCGACGAGGCGATCGCGACCATCGTGTTCCTTGCCGACCGGCTGGGAAAGCCGATCCTGGTCGAAGGACCCGCCGGGACCGGCAAGACCGAGCTTTCCAAGGCGCTGGCGCAGATCCTGGAAGAGCCGCTGATCCGGCTGCAGTGCTACGAGGGTGTGGACGAAACGAAAGCGCTGTACGAATGGAACTATAAGAAGCAGCTCTTGCGCATCCAGACCGGCGGAGACGAAACCTGGGATCAGGTTTCGGGCGACATCTTCAGCGACGAGTTCTTGCTGGAGCGGCCGGTGTTGCGCGCCATCCGATCGCATGACCCGGTTGTGCTGCTGATCGACGAGATCGACAAGATGGACTTCGAAGGTGAGGCATTGCTGCTGGAGGTACTGTCGGACTTCCAGGTGACGATCCCCGAGATGGGAACGCTGGCGGCGCGACAGATTCCGTTCGTTGTTTTGACGTCGAACAACTCGCGCGAACTGTCCGAGGCGTTGAAGCGCCGCTGCCTGTACCTGTACCTGGATTACCCAGATATCGAACGCGAGAAGGCGATCGTGCTGGCGCGCGTTCCCGAGCTTCCCGACGCCCTGGCCGAGCAAGTCGTGCGGCTGGTGCGATCGATTCGCGCGCTGGAGTTGAAGAAGGCTCCGAGCGTGGCCGAGACGCTGGACTGGGCCAGAACCCTGCTGCATCTGGGCATCACGGAGCTTGACGAAGCCGCCGCTCGGCGCACGCTGACGGTGCTGCTGAAGTTCCAATCCGATGTCGAGAAAGTCAGCAGCCACCTGAAGATCGCACCCAAGCCGACGAACAACTGATTCCATGCTGCCGCGCATGCTGGAGTTCTCGGGCGCGCTGCGGAAAGCCGGCGTGCCGGTCGGCGTGTCCGAGAACCTGGATGCGATGCGCGCGATGAGCCACATCGACCTTGCCGACCAAGAGCAGTTCCGCGCGACGCTGGCCGCCACGATGGTCAAGTCCGAGGCGCACCGCAAGGCGTTCGACATGCTCTTCGATCTGTACTTCCGCACCGGCCGCGGGCCGGCCGCGCTGGAGGAGGCCGAACAGGCGGCCGGAACCGGCGAAGACGGCGATCCCGTTAGCGAGCAGGACTACCTGGAGGACCTGTTCCGGTCGCTGCTGGCCGGCGACGCGCAGGCGGTGCGCGACGCGGCGCGCACGGCGGTGTCGCGCTTCGGCCGCGTCGACGGCGCTCGAAGCGGCAGCCCGTACTTCCAGTACCGGGTCTTCCGCGTGGTCGATCTGGACGCGCTGCTGGCCAAGCTGATGCGCCAAGTCGCCGGCGATCGGGAGCTGACGCCGCTGGAAGAGCAGATGTGGCGCGACGAGTTTGAGGCGCGACTTCGCGCGTTCCGGGAAGAGGTGGAAGGCGATGTCCGTCGTCGCCTGGCGGAACACCGCGGTGCCGAGCAGATCGCCAAGCACACCGTGCGGCCGCTGCCCGAGGACCTGGACTTCGTACGAGCCACGCGCGAGGAGATCGCCGAGCTTCGGCGCGCGATCCGGCCTTTGGCTCGACGGCTGGCGACGCGGCTGGCGATGAAGCGTCGCCGCGCGCACCGCGGGCGGCTGGACGTGCGCGCCACGGTGCGCCATTCGCTGTCCACCGGCGGCGTGCCGTTCGACACCCGCTACCGCCACCGCGCGCCCCACAAGCCGGAGCTGTTCTTGGTCTGCGACATCTCGGGATCGGTCGCCGCCTTCGCGCGCTTCACGCTGATGTTCGTCCACGCCTTTCAGGCGCAGTTCAGCCGCGTCCGGTCCTTCGTCTTCGTTGATCATCTGGACGAAGTGACGCGTTTGTTCGACCAGGAGGACTTCCTGGTGGCGATCGACCGGATGAACGCCGAGGCCGACGTGGTGCGCTTCGACGGGCACTCGGACTACGGGTCGTCGTTGGAGCGGTTTTGGCGCGATTACGGCGATGCGGTGGGGTCGCGCGCGACTGTGGTGATCCTGGGCGATGCGCGCAACAACTATCGCGCCAGCGCTTCCTGGGTAGTGAAGGCTCTGGGAGCCAAGGCGCGCCGCGTGTTCTGGCTGAATCCCGAGCCGGTGAATTATTGGGACACGGGCGATTCGATCGCATCCGAATATGGACGATACGCAAGCGCGATGTTCGAGGTGCGCAACCTTCGGCAGTTAGAGACGTTCGTCGAACGCGTCATTTGACGACGATCGTCCCTTCCAACCCTTTGAAGTGGGCGTCCATGGTGACAAGCGTCGCGCCGGCGCGCTGCGCCGTCGCATACACCAAGGCATCGGCCATCGCCAGGCCGTGCTCCAGCGACAGGTCGGCCGCCTCCAGCGCGATGGACTCGTCAACCGGCACCAGGGTGGCGCGTCGCATCGCGGCGACCGCCTGAAAGGCGATCTCCTCGGATACCCCGCGCCGGATCACCCTGTAGACCTCGTAGACCTGGATCGCGCTGATCAGCGACCGACGCTTGAGGTAGGCCTCGAATCGATCGGCCAGCGGCCGCGCCGCGAAGTACTCGACCCAGCCGCCGGAGTCGATGAGGATCAGAGGCGGTCCTTCTTGTCGCGCAGGCTTGCGGGATCAAGGCCCTTCGCCATGCCGCGCGAGGTCTTCATCGGAAGCTCTGGGACCAGGTACAGGATCCCCCCCTTGCGGATGACGGCCAGCTTTGAGCCCGGCCGCAAGTCCAGCGCTTCCCGCACCTTTTTGGGGATCACCAGTTGATACTTCGAGGAAAGCGTCACCGTTTCCATGTCTTACGTTCAGCCTATCGATCGGTAAAACGTAAGTCAAGCCACTCAAAGCGCGCAGGCGTCTCGATCGTGGCTAGTGTTGAGCCCGTGCAAGAGTTTCTCCGCGGGATCCAGGCGGTTGTCTTCGACGTCGGCGAGACGCTGATCGACGAGACGCGGCTGTGGGGTCTGTGGGCCGATTGGCTGGGCGTCCCGCGCTTGACGCTGTTTGGGATCCTGGGCGGCGTAATCGAGCGCGGCGAGGAGCATCTTCGCGTCTTCGACATTCTGGGTTTC
This sequence comes from Actinomycetota bacterium, assembly GCA_046714275.1. Classification (GTDB taxonomy): domain Bacteria; phylum Actinomycetota; class AC-67; order AC-67; family AC-67; genus JBKKBA01. The sequence goes on along the minus strand of JBKKBA010000372.1, from coordinate 2,096 downwards.
GACTTCGAAGCAGAACGCCGAAAGCGCGATGCGGCAGGCGTTCGCTGGCAGATCGAGCGGGCAGACTTCTATCCGGACGCGATCCCGTGCCTGCAGGCGCTTCGGTCGGCGGGGCTTCGCGTCGGGATGGCCGGGAATCAGCCGCCGGCCGGCGAAGCCTCGCTGCGTGCGCTGGATCTTCCGGTCGATTTCATCGGATCCAGCGCGGCGTTCGGCGTTGAGAAGCCGGACCCCGGGTTCTTTCGCCGGATCGTGGATCTGGCCGGCGTTCCCGCCGGGAGCATTGCCTATGTCGGCGATCGCGTGGACAACGACGTGATTCCCGCGGCCGATGCCGGGATGGCGGCCGTGTTCATTCGCCGCGGACCGTGGGGATTCGCGCACCAGGGCCGGCCGGGCGTGGAGCGTGCCGCAGTCCGCGTGTCTTCGCTGAACGAGCTGGCCGGGCTCATTGTGGGATGAGTGCCGCCAGTCGGACGACGGCCGGGTCGGATCGTCCCAACAGCGAGCGCAGCCGGTCGAGGGCCTGCCGGCCGTTGACGGCGCCGGCGTCCAGCATAAGGCTTAGCGAGGTCGGCAGACCACCGGTCCCGGCGTTGTGATCTGGCGGCGCATCTCCTGCCGGATCACGGAAGCGAGATCAGGGCAGGATGAGCGCGCCGCGTTCGTCGAACGACGAGCCCGGCATCCAGGCGACTTCCCAGACGTTTCCTTCCGGGTCGGCGAAGTAGGAGCTACGGCCTCCCCAGTCGGCGTCGTAGGGTTCCTTCAGGATCTGGGCGTGTGCCGCGCGCGCCACGGCGATTGCGGCGTCCACGTCCACCCGATGTGCGACGTTGATCGCCGTCGTCACGCCGCGAAACGATTCGCGCTTCACCGGCGGCGGAACGTGGGCGTCGATGGCCAGCGCATCCAGCGGAAAGATCGCCAGAACGGCTCCGCCGGTTTCGAAGAACGCGATGCCCGGCTGCGAGATCGGCGCTTCCTTCCAGCCCAGGCTGGCGTAGAACGCGCGCAGCGCCGCCAGGTCGTGCGCGCCGATCGTTACAAGGCTTATGCGGGCGGGGATCACGGAGCGGAAGATTGCCGCATCGGGAGCGGCCGGGCAACCCGGGGTCGCGGGTGCTGAAAAAGGAGCTGTCAGGTGCCGGTCAAAGAGCCGATGTTCTGCTGGGCGTGGGAACGGATCGCCCCGGCGCTGGTCGTAGAGAACGTGTTTGGCCCGGACTTTTGGATGATCGCGCACATGATCGGCCCGGTACGAGGCGCCGACGACGGGCAAAGCGAAGGGGAGTCGTGTGCGGCATTGAAGTTGTGACCCATCTCATGAGCGGCCAGCTTGGCCTTGAGGAACGGAGTGGCGGTGTAGTTCGTGTTGGGGCGGGGGACCGCCTGATACAGCGAATACCCGTAGTCGCACGACTGGGGCACCAAACCCGTGATAACCGGCGCGATGATGCGCTGACAGACGCCGGGCAGGTAGGCAACGCCGATCGAGTCGGTCCCTGCGAACGAGAAGCCGACGGACAGTTGGACGGCCGATCGGTCGGCCAAGCGACCGTCCCATGCCGCCCGCAGCTCCGCCAAGTAGGCCGCCGCCGTGCTTGATGCCGGCCCCAGGTCGGCAGTCTCGCGGCAGTTCACCAGCGACGTCGTCAGGTCGATGCGCGTTGCGGCCAGCGCGAAGATCGCCTTCATATCGTTGAAAACCGCTATCTGCCGGGTCTGGCACGTCGCCGGATTTGGGTCTCGGAAGAACCAGTCGCCGTCCAGGACGATCGACGTCGTGAGCCGGTCGCACGGGAAGGCAGAGCAGTTGGCGATCCCTGCGCCGACCGGAGGCACCGTCGCCGCCGTAGGGGTCACCATGTCGTTGTGCAACGACATGGCTCTTCCCGTGTCCACGTCGGCGCGGCGCACTACGATCCGTGACGGTCGCGACCAGTTGTCGGGGTCGATGGAGTACCAGCGCCTCCCGACCTGCGCGATCCCCGACACGATGTCCCGCATCACGGTCAGCCGCACGATCCCGCCGCCGCGCACCGTCCCGGCCAGCGTCGTGAACGGCTCGCGGGGCACGTCGCGCAGACGTCCGT
>JBKKBA010000371.1:0-4768 GCA_046714275.1 Actinomycetota bacterium | reverse complement strand
CCGAGCATCCCATCCGCGTTCGCATCGGCATGCACGCAGGTCCGGTCATCCGCGAAGAGGACGACTTCTTCGGCCACACCGTGATCCTGGCCGCGCGGCTTGCCTCGGCCGCCCGCGGTGGCGAGATCCTGGTCTCCGACGCTCTGGCCTCGCACGCGGCAGACGGCCAGGAACGAACGCTTGAGCTGAAGGGTTTGAGCGGCCCACATCGCGCGTACGCGCTCTAGCTCACTGGGGCTCGACCGGAAGAAAGCGAGTGTCCATGAAGGAGCGAAAGCCCAGCCCATCCCAGAAGTCCATCGCCCGCTCGTTGGATGAAAAGATTCGAGCCGACAAGTAGCGGAGTCCACGATCGCGCGCGATGCGCTGCGCCTGAGCGACCAGCAGCTTTCCGACGCCTTTCCCGCGCCACTCCGGAGCGACGACCACGCGCGACATCTCCAAGACCTGCTCGTCGCTCACCCGGCTTGGCTTCTCAACGTGTAGATGAGCCATCGCAACGACCTGAGCCCCGGCGACCGCGGCCAGCCACGCGTGCCCATCCTGCCCGATCGTGGCGGTGAACTCCCCGGCGAAATGCTGATCGGGATCCCGGTCGATCCGCAAGATTCGATACGCCCCCTGAACCTCCTGGAGCGTGCGCCACAGAGCCAGGAACGCTTCCAGATCGCCGCGCTCCGCGGCTCGAATCGTGATCTCCATATCGTGGAGGATATCGGGACGAACTCTCGACTTGGGGTCTAGAGTTGCACGGCGCTCCGGATGCTTGATAGCGTCCGCGCGGCTCTGAGGGAAACCGACGAGCCGGAAGCCTCGGGTCTACAGCGAAGTGCTTGCGTTTGGGGAAGGCGCGAACACTGAGCGGGACCCGAGGCTTTTCCATTCACAGAACGGTCACAGGATGCGGGACATGAACGCGCGCGTCCTTGGCTCGCGCGGATGATCCAGCACATCGCCCGGGGATCCTTCTTCGACGATCAGCCCGTCGTCCATGAACACGATGCGATGGGCGACTTCCCGGGCAAAGCCGATCTCGTGGGTCACCACGATCATCGTCATGCCCTCCGCGGCCAGCCGCCGCATCACGTCCAGGACCTCTTTGACCAACTCCGGATCCAGTGCGCTGGTGACCTCGTCGAACAGCATGACCTTCGGACGCATCGCCAGGGCCCGGGCGATCGCAACGCGCTGCTGCTGCCCGCCCGACAGTTGCCCGGGATAGGAGTCGGCCTTCTGCGCCAGCCCGACGTGCTCCAACTCGGCCATGGCGCGCTCGTTCGCTTCGCGGTCGGAAACCCTTAAGACCTTCCGCAGCGCCAAAGCGACGTTGCCCAGCGCCGTCTTGTGGGGGAACAGGTTGAAGGACTTGAACACCATGCCGACGGCGCGGCGAACCCTGTTGATGTCCACGCGAGGGTCGGCGATGTTCACGCCCTGGATCAGCACGGTGCCACCGGTCGGCTCCTCCAGCCGCGTGATGCACTTCAGCATCGTGCTCTTCCCCGACCCCGAAGGACCAAGCACGCAGACGACCTCGCCCTCCGCCGCAGCGAAGTCGATCCCGCGCAGCACCGGCGTGTCGGCGAACTGCTTTCGCAACCCCGAAAGCACGACGATCGGCTGCGCGTTCATCACGCTACCTTCGCCCGCACGCGACGCTCCAGCGTTCCCACCAGCCGAGCCAAAGGCACGGTGATCGCCAGGTACACCAGGCCGGCCGCCATGACCGGCGTCGGAGAGAACGTGGAGGCCGATATATGCGACGCGGCGCCGAACAGATCGCGGCTGGCGGTGGTGAACCCGATCAGAGCCATTACGATCGCCGTGTCTTTGACCAGCGCGATGAACTCGCTTACCAGCGGCGGGATGACCGCACGCAAGGCTTGCGGAATGACCACGAAGAGCATCGCCGTGCCGTGCGGCATGCCCAGGCTGCGAGCAGCGTCCATCTGTCCGCGAGGCAGCGATTGGATGCCGGCGCGAAAGATCTCCGCAACATACGCGCTGGCGTTGATGGTCAGGATGATGACGGGACTGGCGAACGCGCCCAGCGTGATCCCGACGTTCGGCAGCCCGTAGTTGATCAGATAGATGAGCACGACCAGGGGCAGGCCACGGACGACATCGACGTAGGCAACGGCCGGATAGTGGAACCAGGGCTTGGGCGACAGCACGAACGTTGCGAAGGCCATGCCGACGACCATCGCCAGAATCTGAGCCACGAACGCCAGCTTCAACGTGTTGACCACGCCGCGTTGGAAATCGCCCGGCAAGGTCTTCAAGATCTCCCAGTCGAAGTACTGCGCGAACCGGCCGGGCTCCAGCGTGCCGTCGGCCACGGCCGCATAGAAGAACGCGAAGATCCCCACCACCGCTCCCCCGCCGATGGCCAAGCGAGACAGACCGCGCCCCCGCAGCGTCCGCGTGGACGTGAGGTAGAGCGCCGCAAGTCCCAGGCAGATCGCGGCAACACTGGTCGGCGCGGCGATCCGGCCGGGAACGACGGGATCGCCGGTGACGCCGATCGCCCGGAACAGCGGACGGACGACGGCCAGCGCCGCCGACGCACCGAAAACCACGACGGCGGCAACGGCCACACGCGACCGGGCGCCTTCGTCGCGTCCGAAGGAGCCGACCTCCGCAGGGAAAGGCGCTACGACAGCGGCACCTCAAAGGGCGGGGGGGTCCCGAACCACTTCTGATAGATCTTCGCGTACGTTCCGTCCTTCATCAGGGCGATCAGGGCCTTGTCGATGGCGACACGCAGGTCCGGCTTCGTCTTCCCGACCGCGAAGCCGTACTGCTCTTTTGTCTGGATCACCTGGACGACCTTGAGATCGGCGTTCTTCACGATGATCCCTTCGGATGCGGGACGATCGTTCACAACCGCCGCCACGCGCCCCGAAACCAAGTCTTGGAACGCTGCAAGCGCGTCGTCGAAAGACTTCACGTCCTTGGCCTTTCCCTGCTTCACCAAGAACTTCGCACAGTCCTCCCCGCTGGTTCCCTTCTGAGCGCCCAGGGTCTGCCCGGCCAGATCGTCGATAGTCTTGATCTTCGGCGTGCGCTTGGCATTCACGGCAAGCGAGAGGTCGGCCACGAAGTACGGCACCGTGAAGTCCACCGTCTGCTTGCGCTTTTCCTTGATCGTGATGGCGGAGACGCCGATGTCGAACTTGCCGGTCGGAATCGACTGGGTGAACAGCGCATCGAAGTCGGTGGTCGTCGATACCGCCGTCAAACCCAGCCGTTTGGCAACCTCTTTGTACAGGTCCACGTCGAAGCCCTCGGGCTCCTTTGCGCCGGCCTTGACCTCTTCAAAAGGCGGGTAGGCGTTGTCGGACCCAACGTGGAGCTTTCCCGGCTGCTTCAGTTGGACCTTGAAGTCAACGCCGACCGCCGGAGTGGCCGGCTGAGTCCCCTGGTCCGTCTGGCATTCCCCGATCGAGACGGTCGGGATCTTCTTGGTGGAGCCGCCCTTGGTCCCTGGGTCGCGGTTCTCTTCGGTCTTTCCGCACGCGGTCGCCAGCAGCGCCAGAACCATCGCCGCAACCATCGCTCGACGCATCGTCTTCATGGTCCTCCCCTTACTCGCCAAGGTACGCCTTGCGCACCGCGTCGTTGCCCAGCAAATTTTCGGCCCGGTCGGCCAGGACGATCTCACCGGTCTCAAGCACGTACCCGCGATGCGCCGTCTGAAGCGCCATCTGGGCGTTCTGCTCGACCAGCAAGATCGCCGTTCCCTGACCGTTGATCTCGCGGATGATCTCAAAGATCTTCTCGACGAACATCGGCGCCAGCCCCATCGACGGCTCGTCCAGCATCAGCAACTTCGGCCGGCTCATCAGCGCTCGCCCGATGGCCAGCATCTGCTGCTCGCCGCCCGACAGCGTCCCCCCCGCTTGGCCCTGCCGGTCGCGGAGCACCGGAAACAGGGTGTAGACGCGGTCGAAGTCCTCGGTACTGGGGCTGCCCCGGTGGTAAGCCCCCATTTCCAGGTTCTCGCGCACCGACATCCCCGGGAAGATCCGGCGCCCTTCCGGCGACTGGCAGACTCCACGGGCGACAATTTCGTGCGCGGAGATCCGATCGATTCGCTCTCCCAGAAAGCTGATCGTGCCGGGATCCGGGCGGCGCACCCCCGAGATCGTCTTCAGCGTGGTCGTCTTGCCTGCGCCGTTCCCGCCAATCAGCGTCACGATCTCACCCGCACCGACATCAAGGGAGATGCCTCGTACGGCCTGGATGTTTCCGTACGCGACGTGCACGTCGGACAAGGTCAGGATGGGCTCGGCCATCAGCCCGTCTTCCCCTCAGCCGCGCCACGCCCCAGATAAGCCTCGATGACCTTGGGATCGTTCTGCACGGCTTCGGGCGCTCCTTCGGCGATCTTCTGCCCGAAGTCGATGACGACGACTTGCTCGCAGACACCCATCACAACCTTCATATCGTGCTCGATCAGCAGGATCGTGACGCCGTCGTCGCGGATGCCGCGAATGAGCGTCATCAACGAGGCTTTCTCTGCCGGGTTCATTCCGGCCGCGGGCTCGTCCAACAGCAGCAGGCGCGGCTTGGTGGCCAGAGCTCGAGCGATCTCGACGCGGCGCTGGTCACCGTAGGAGAGGTTCTTAGCCACGCTGTTCGCAAGCCGGCCGATCCCAACCCGTTTCAGAAGGGCGTGGCCCGCGTCCAGCGAGTTGCGTTCGCTGTGCCGGGCCCGCCGGGAGCGAAGGATGGCGCCGCCGACCGACGTGTGACTGTGCACATC
>JBKKBA010000370.1:0-6148 GCA_046714275.1 Actinomycetota bacterium | reverse complement strand
GCGCTGTACCGGGCGCGTGCCGGAAAGCCCGGCCCCGTGTATCTGGAGATCCCGCAGGACGTGTTCATGGCGACCGCGATCCCGGCCGTCGCGCCGGCGCCGGCGGGGTTTCCCGCCCAATCACCGCGATCGTCGGGAGACCCTGGCGACGTGGGACGGGCCCTGGACGTGCTGCAGCGCGCGGAGCGCCCGCTGATCGTCGCCGGCGGCGGCGCTTTCTGGTCGGACGCCGGGGACGCTCTGGCAACATTCGCCCAGACGGCCGGCATCCCGGTCGCGACGACCAGCGCCGCGCGGGGGTTGCTCCCGGACTCGCACCCGTGGTGCTTGGGATCGCTGGTCCACGGCGGCATCGCAGCGCTGACCGCCGACGCGGTGTTGGTCCTCGGGTCGGCGTTCAACGCCAACCTGGCGTTCGGGCTGCCTCCCCTGTTCTCGCCGGAGCAAACCATCATCCAAGTCGACCTGCGCGCCGAATCGATCGGCGGAAACCGGCTGCCCGACGTGGCGATTGCCGGCGACGCGACGCGTGTGCTGGACGACCTGAGCGACGCGTGGACCAAGGCTCCGGAGGCCCGTGATGCCTGGCTTTCCCAAGCACGCGAGCTGTCCGGACACGGGCGGGCGGCGTGGGACGCCCAGATCGCCGCGTGGCGCGGCACGGCGATACATGCCGGGGCGCTCGCTCGTGAGACGGCGCGAGTGGTGCGCGAGGTGTGCGGCGGAGCGGTCACGCTGGTGGCCGACGGCGGTGACCTCTTGTCCTGGGGGCTGGCCTACGCGTATGCGGAAGGACCCGGAAGGTTCCTGACCACGACCACAGCGCTTGGCACACTGGGGGTCGGCATGCCCTTCGCGATCGCGGCGGCCGCGGCGCGCCCCAATGAGCCGGTCGTGCTGCTGACGGGCGACGGTGCTTTCGGGCTGAGCGCCATGGAGATCGATACGGCCGCGCGCCACGGCCTGCGCATCGTGGCCGTCGTGTCGAACAACGGCGGCTGGGGAGACGTCGCGCACGAGCAGCGCGCGTGGTACGGACGCGAAACCGCCACAGCTTTGCACGGCGCTCGCTACGACCTGCTGGGCGAAGCGCTGGGTGCGCGCGGGTTCCGGGTCGCTACACCCGATGCGGTGGAGCCGGCGTTACGCCAAGCGCTGGAGCACGACGGTCCATCGGTCATCGATGTCGCCACCGACCCCGACGTGTTGTCGGATCTGTTGCGAAACCTTGCCGCGATGAACTTGATGTAGCAGGGCTGCCTATTCGCCGCGGAACAGGCGAAGGACCAGCGAGACGACGAAAACGATCGGGCCGATCAGCAGCGCCGTCACAATCAGGGCCGCGACGACGCGGCGGCTGCGACTCATGGCTCCGTCGATAAAAAGCCCGCTTCCATCATCGTCGTCGTCGTCGGTTACGCGAGCCCACGCGGGCGCCGGCCGGTCTCTGTCACGCATCTTGCCTCATATCTTCGCGTCCGCGACGGTCGAATCCTTCCCCGGCGTCGGCCGGGTCTGCAGCAGCACAAATCCCAGCGCGGCGGCCCCGGCTCCGGACACGAAGACGGCCGGGTAGCCGGCCAGAGCCGCGACGGCGCCGCTGACAATCGGACCGATCCCGAACCCAATATCGACGAAAGCGGTGAACGTGCCGACGACCGAGCCACGTTCGCGCGCCGGCGCTGCCTTGACGGCCAGCGACAGCAGAGCCGGGAAAGCTAGGGATTGCCCCAGCGCAAAGATCACAGCACCGGCGAACAGCCCCGCCGGCTGGCGCCACGCGGCGATCATTGCCAGTCCCAGCACCGACCCGGCCAGGGAAAGGCTTCCAGAAGTCTTTTCGCCGGCGACGTCGGGGATGCGTGCGCCGAACAGCCGCACCAGCACGATGACGATCGAGTAGACCAGGAAGACGGCTCCCGATCCGCTCATGCGCAGCGTTCGCTCCGCGTACAGGGGCATGAACGAGTTGAAACCGGCGAAGGCCCAGACGCTGAACGCCATGATCGTGCCGGGCGCAAGCGCAGCGGGATGAACCAGGCGTCCCGGCACATGGCCGGCCGTTCCTTCTGGCCTGGTGTCGGGCAGCGCGATTCCCAACACGACCGTCACCGCTGAAAGCGCGCCTGCGGCCAGCCAAGCGGCGGCATAGCCGGGGCCGTGCCGCAACAGTTCGCCGATGAGCGGGCCCAGAGCGAGCCCGCCGTACAACGACAAGGTGAACAGCGACAAGGCTTCGCCGCGCCGCTCGTCGGGAGCGAGGTCGTTGATCATGGTCACGGCCCCGGTGAACATCATCGCCTCGCCGACGCCGCTGATGAGCCGGAGCAGAAACAGCACCGCCACGGCAAGCATCGGCGCGCCGCCGGCCGCAATGGACTGCGTGACGGGCACGACGAACAGCGTCGCCGCGACGATGGCTCCGCCGGCCAGGATCAAGATGCGCCGCCCCCGCCGGTCACCCATCCGGCCGGCCCGCGGTCGAAAGACGATGGCCGAAAGGCTGAACGCTCCGGCAACCAAGCCCACCGCGACGCTTCCGCCGCCCAAGGGCCCATCGACATAGTGCGGCAGCACGGGCAAGCTCACACCGTAAGACAGGAAGTATGCGAACGACGCGAAAGTCACCAGCAGAAACGTCGGCGTGATCAGCCGCGGGCGACGCTCGCCCTGGGACCGCATCGACCTACGGGCGGAGCATTGCCAGGCGATCGGCGGCGGCGCGCAGGGTCTCCAGCTTCTTGCAGAACGCAAAGCGGAGCTTCGTTCGGCCCAGCTCGGGTCGCGAGTAGAACGACGAGCCGGGAACGGTGGCGATACCCGGATCCTTGGTCAGTCGCTTCGCGATCTGAACGTCGTCGCCGTCCCAGCCGAAGCCCGAGACGTCGGTCATGATGTAGTAGGCGCCGTAAGGCTTGTAGCAGCGAAACCCGGCCTGCTCCAGAATTCCGAGCATCAGATCACGGCGCTCCAAGTATTCCTCGGCCAGCGACTTGTAGTAGGACTCGGGGAGATTCAGCGCAACGATCCCCGCGTCTTGCAGCGGAGCGGCGGCGCCGACGGTCAAGAAGTCGTGGACCTTGCGAATGCCGTCGGCCAGGTGCGCAGGCGAGATCGTCCAGCCGATGCGCCACCCGGTCACGCTGTAGGTCTTGCTCATCGCGTTGATCGTGACGCTGCGATCCTCCAAGCCGGGAATGGTGATCGGCGGGATGTGCTCATGACCGTCGTAGGTCATGTGCTCGTAGATCTCGTCGGTGAAACAGACGGCGTTCCATTTCTGGCACAGCGCCGCGATGAACTCCAGCTCCGCGCGGGTGAAGACCTTGCCGGTTGGGTTGTTCGGGGTGTTGACGATGATCGCGCGCGTGCGCTCGTTGAAGGCGGCCGTCAGCTCGGCCGGGTCGAAGGTCCAGTCGGGCTCGTGCAACGTGACGTAACGCGGCACGGCGCCCGACAGGATCGCATCGGGCCCGTAGTTCTCGTAGAAAGGCTCGAAGACGACCACCTCGTCGCCGGGATCGACGATGGCCAGCATCGCTGCGATCATGGCCTCGGTCGAGCCACAGGTGACGCAGATCTGCCGGTTCGGATCAACGGCGACGCCGTAGGTCCGCTCGAACTTCTGGGCGATCGCCTCGCGGAACCCCTGCGCGCCCCAAGTGATCGCGTATTGATTGATATCGGCGTCGATGGCTCGCTTCGCGGCTTCCTTCAACTCGGGCGGGCACGCGAAGTCCGGGAAGCCCTGCGCCAGGTTGATGGCGTTGCTGGCGACGGCGACGCGCGTCATCTCGCGGATCACGCTTTCGGTGAACGAGGCGGCCTTGTTCGATATCCGGATCTCACTCACGGCGGCGGCGCTCCTTTGGTCGGGCGGTCGGTGGTCGGGCGGGGGTCGGGGGTCAAGCTCTCGGGCGGCCGGACGAAAGCCTCACGATAGCGGGTGCGGCGCGGGGCGTGCCCCGCCGCGCTACCATGTCGGCATGCCCCTGTACGAATACTCCTGCCGCGCGTGCGACGTGCGCTTTGACCGGCTGGTCGGCATGCGCGACGCCGACCACGTCTCCTGCCCCCAGTGCGGCGCCGAACGCGCGCGCCGGCTCATCTCGGTCATCGGAGGCGTCGGCGGGACCGCTTCGGCACCACCCGCTCCGTCCTGTGGAGCCGGAGCCTGCGGCAACTGCTAGCGCTCCCCCGGTTAGAGTACCGACACTAGCCCGCTACGAAGCAGGCGGGAACGTCAGCTCGGTAGCGAGCGGCGTCGGCTGGGTGGGCGCCCTACCGGTACCGACCTTCTTGCCCTTGGCGTCGTAGGCGTCGACGCGAGCGGGAACATCGTCGGTGGAGGGCATCACGATCACGAAGGCTCCTCGTGTCATGCCTGCCGTCGCGGCGGGGTTGACCGCCGCTTCAACCGACCGGCCGTCCTTCAGCGTCGCCACGACCTTCCCAAGAGGCTCGTTGAAACCAATCCACGTGTCGCCGTACACAAACCCTTTGGTCCACGCCACCGCCACATCGACCGGTGAGCGCGTCTCCGAGTTGCACATGCTCGACGCATCTTCGGCAGACGCCCGATCGTCACGCTCGAATCCCAGACACTCGAACAACTGACCTTGCTCGTTCAGAGACAAGATGGCGAAGAGCTTCCAATGCCCGCCGTGGGCGTCCCCTTCCGCGGCCACATGTGTTTCCCCTCGGCGTCCCGGGACCGGCCGCGGATACTGTGCATCGCTTGGACCGCCGGGCGTCGGCGACGGAGAAGGCGACACGGGAAGCGGCGAGAATGCCGGCGTGCTCACCTGGCGGGGGCCCAAGTTGGAACGAGACGCCCGGTCGGGACGGAGCGCGAGCACCAAAGGAACGGCAGCAACGACAGACGCGCCGGCCAGCAAGGCCACGCCGGAGCGCAGCCGGCTCCTTCCGTCGCTTCGATCACTCACCCCAATAGATTCGCACGATGCGGGCGCATGCGCTTGAAGAGCCTCCTGCAGCCGAATCTCCGGTTGGACCGAAGCGCGCAGAGGGCCTACGGGCCGCTAAGCGTCTTGCGATAGACCAGGAAGCCAAGCGCGCCCAGCGCCAGCACGCCGACGATCGCAAGGATCGCTTGCGTGTTCCCCGACGAGCTTCCCGTGTCTTCCTCGGCGATGGTCGGGATCGGGGATGCGCCGCTTTCCGTCGGGGTCGGCGACGGCGTGGTCGGGGTTGGTGAGGGCGTCGTCGGAGTCGGTGAGGGCGACGGGCTGGCCGTCGTCGGAGTGGGAGTCGGCGTTGAGGTCTTCTTCTTGGTCGGCGTGGAAGTCGGAGTCGGCGACAGTGTAATCGTCTGGGTGGCCGATGCCGTCGGGGTCGGGGTCGACGTCGCCCCGCCGGCAACGCGAATCGAGCCCGCCATGCCCTGCCCTTCCGGGGTTCCGTGGAAACGGCAGTAATAGTTGAAGGTGCCCAGCGAGCTGAACGTGTAGTACGGCCCCACCTCGCCGGTGGAAAGCTCATCGTCGATCGAAGGGCCGTTGGTGAACGTTACGGTGTGGTTGTTGTTTCCCGTGTTCTGCCACCGAACGCGCGAACCCGGGTTGATCGTCCGATCCTTTGGCTCGAAAAAGAACTCTGTGGCGTTGACCGTCACGTCCGCGGCGTTCCCAACTGCGGGAAGAAGCAGGACGGGGAGCGACAGCAACACGGCAAGCAGAAGTCCGGCACCGGCCTTCAGCAACGTCGGACGTCTGGCCACAGCAATCCTCCTGGTCCGATTTGTCGGTCGGTACTGTACCGCACCTCCCCACGAAGAGTGTCTTAAGAGCGCTCGCCCCGGCGGGACCGCCTCCACGCCCTTCGCCCAAGACCGGCTCCTTCACAGTGAGAGGACTTGCCGCAGCCCGCTCTCGACATCCTGAATCCGAGCCGCCGACAAGACGCTGAGCCGGTCGGTGAAAAACGACTTGTCGATCGTGATCACCTGGGAGACGTTTGCAACGGAGTCCTTCGGGAGCCTCGTCTCCCTCCGCTTCAGCATGACATTTCCCGGCGCCTGGGTAAGCCGCAGGTTGGTCGTCAGGACGACGGCAATAATCGTGGCGATCCGGCTCCGATTGAAATCGTCGGACTGAACCACCAAGACCGGACGGCGAAAGCCCGGCTC
>JBKKBA010000369.1:0-2772 GCA_046714275.1 Actinomycetota bacterium | reverse complement strand
CCGGCATCGAGCGCGCGGACCAAACGCAGCACGCACGCGAGGGACGGGTGGCGTGCCCACAGTGCGGCGATCTCGTCCCGCTGATGCTCCAGACGCAGGTTGATAAGTTGAGCGATCGCGGCGCGCTCATCCGGCGACAACGCCCACTTGGCTTCTTGGCCATGCGTTGCACCTGCGAGCCCGTGTTCGTCGATCTTGGTGCGACGCAGGAAATACCCGTATGCCGCGCGCTCCAAGCTCAGCATCGGAGTATCAGCGTCGATGAGATACTCCAACACTGCGCGTTCGTTGAGTTTGAGTTCAAGGAGATGACCGCTGTACTCCCCTGATGGGTAGGTCTCGCGATAGGGGCTTGAATATCGAGGATCGTTGCAACGTTCGGCGATCGCGCGCCGGTGCGCCTCGGGATCGCTGAGCAATCTTTGGCGGTAAGCCCGACGCGCACGCTCGGCTTTGCGTGCGGCTTGGTCCTGGGCGTGCCAGCGCTGATAGGGCTCTCGGATGAGGTCGGTGAACGTCAGTCCATCGGCGCCGTCGCGCCCGACCCAGACCGGCTCGCCGAGCGCGGTCTCGGCGTCGCGAGCGAACTCGCAGGCACCGACCAGGAACCGGTCCAGCGTGTCGCGCTCATCGAGCGAATCGATGTGGCGGTCCTCACGCGCGGCAAGGACGCGGAAGCGCTTGATGACTTCATCCACACGCCGCGGTGTCGTCGTCGCGAACAACAGCGGCGGCAGATAGGGATGTTCGTTCCGCCAAACCCCTGAGCGTGCGTAGGAGAGGTAGAGGCCGAGCTTTGTCGCAAGCCGGGTCATGCTCATCGTGCCGAGGTCGATCTCGACGAGCACGTGATACTGCGCGTCACCGGATCGCAGGATCAGGCTCGCGTCGGGAACGATCGCGGTCTCGCGTGGCTCGGCGCGGAAGATCTCTCTGCCTTCTGCTTCACGAGCGAAGCGTAGTGTCTCCAACTCCAGGGACGGACTGAGGCGGCGCAGTGCGACGTACAGCCTGGTGATCGCGGCGGCGTGCTCCAAGAACGACTCTGACGGGTCTTGCTTCTCGCCCCCCTTGGGAAGCGGTGCGCCGCGAGCGTAGGAGTCGGCGAGCTTGGAGGGATACCAGTGATACGGCGCAGAGCCCTTGGGGACGTAGGGCTGCACGCCGCCGCACTGGCCATGCTTCCAAAGCCGGTCGAGGCGATTGCGTATGGTGCGTTCGGAAACGTCGGTGAGGATGGCCATCTGCTGGGTGGTAACAACTCGATGTTCGGAAAGAAGATGGATGATGATGTGATCTAGATCAGAGAGTTGTGAAAGAGCTTTGATTCGAGAGACGTCTCTTCTAATCCGACGGGTAGGGGAAAGAGGTTGAGTGTTCTTTACTTGTCCGGAGGAACGCGAGCGTAAGCGAGTAGGACCGGAGGACTGTCGGGGGCGCTTCTTGGGCTTAGTCATAGCGTCCTTCCTGCGGCTTTGTGCCTCGCACCCTTGCCGTTCGCACCCCGAGCCATCGGCAAGGTGCCGGTAGTCATCTTGTGCGGCGTGCGAGGTGGTTTCGGCTTGGTCATGCGGCGCTGGGATGCACCAGGCTCGGGATGAGCAGGAGTCTCGGCGTGGCTGCCGGTCGGCGCGGACGCGATCGAGGCACGCAGCAGCGCAGCGAGCAGGCGCATCGCTTCCGCCAGCTCGGCATCGCCAAGCGGCACCAGCTTCGGTTTCCCGAGCCTCACGTCCTCTGTCATGTCTCCCTTCCGGTCTCAGGTCGGTCGCGGCTGCTGCTACAAATGGTCATCGTGGTGGCCGAATTTGCACTTGTGGAGCGAACTTTCCGCGCGAGGTGCCCGATTTTTCCGCGCGAGGTGGCCAATCTTTCGGTGCGAGGTTGACTTCTCTAGTGCGAGGGAACTCGTCCCTTGCGCAGGCGGCCCTCGTGTCGCGCGTAGTCCGCAGCTGTCGGGCACGACCGAGTCGGCCGTTAGGTCCTCCCCCGCCGGTCCCGATAGTCGCGGCGAGTTCCTCTCTACTACGAAGGCAAGCTTCCCATGCCATACAAAAGGCCATCGCCGATCGCGGACCTTGACATCGCGGGGGCAGTTTTCGACGTCCGAGAAACGTCAGGTAGGTATTTCGACACTCGAAGACCTGACCTTTGTCGGACGTTTGTCGGACGTTTGTCGGACGCGGAAACATCGATTCCCAGGTGGAGACGGGGGAGATGGGGTACGGAACGTTCCGGATACGTCGGTGACGTTCCGACGACATGTGTGGACACAGCCTGAGATCGCACTGGGACGGATGCTCGCGGGTCTGTCCACCCGTCGCTACGGGGCCGGCGCTGAGCCGATGGGGGACATCCGATCCAAGGCAACGTCGCGCTCGGCGGTCTCGCGACGCTTCAAGGCAGGCACGCAGGCCAAGCTCGGCCGAGGTCTTCGGCCGCGACCTTTCGACGCTTGACCTTCTGGCGATCTTCATCGACGGGATCGGTGTCGGCGATCACCTGATCGTGGTGGCGCTGGGCGTGGATTCGGCCGGGATGGAGCATCCGTTGGGGCTGTGGGAGGGAACCACCGAGAGCAAGGCAGTCTGCAGGGCCCTGCTGGGCCTGCAGGATCGAGGCCTCGACGTCGACAAGCCGGTCCCGTTCGTCATCGACGGCGGCAAGGGCATCCCCTCGGCGATCAAGAGTGTCTACGGCGAGCGTGTTTCGTACCAGACTGGCTACCGTCACAGCGCCCCTCCCCGGTCTTCTCGGCTCTCATCAACCGAA
>JBKKBA010000368.1:0-4695 GCA_046714275.1 Actinomycetota bacterium | reverse complement strand
TGACGAATCGGATGATCAGCAGGGTTGCCTCGTAAAGGATATAGAGCGGAACGGCCATCAGGATCATCGAGTACGGATCCTGCGAGGGAGTGGCTACCGCGCCGATCACGGCCGCGCCGAACATCGCCTGGCGTCTCCAGTCCCGGAGCTTCCGTGAGCTGAGCACGCCGATCCCCGTCAGGAACAGCAGGAGCAACGGGAACTCGAAGGAGATGCCGAAGGCCAGGACCATGAAGGACACGAACGACAGGTACTGATCGATAAAGATCAGGGGCTGCAGCGGCTCCTTTGCGAAGGACAGCAGGAAGCCGATCGCCTTCGGAAGGACCAAGAAGGAGATGTAGGTGCCCAGCGCAAACAGCCCCAGCGACCCTGCGACGAACCAAACGCCGTAGCGCTTCTCTCTGGGATGGAGCCCCGGCACGATGAAGCGCCAGACCTGCCAAAGAATCACCGGAAGGGCGAAGATCAGCCCGAAGAAGATCGACACCTTGATGCGGACCAGGAACCCGGTGACGATCCCGCCGACATTCAGCCCTTCGACCTTGACGCCCCCGATCCTTCCGCCCTCGTCCAGGGGGGCTATCAGGATGTCCAGCAGCGACGCGTAGAAGATGTAGGCAAGGATCGAGCCAAGGAAGAACGCCAGGAAAGACTTGATCAGGCGGTCGCGAAACTCCTCCAGGTGTTGGATGACCGTCATCCGCCCATCGGCCGGCAGGGGCCGGCGGCGCCACAGGCGGATCATTCGTCGCTGATCGTGACCGGGGCTAGCCCTCGGTCTTGTCCTTCACGACGCCGGTCTTGCCATTCGCGCTGGGGGCTGCGGGCTTTTCGTCGTCGTCCATGCCGTCGCGCACATCGTCGCCAAAGCCCTTGACCCCGGACTTGAACTCCTTGATGCCCCGGCCCAGCGAACGACCGATATCGGGAAGCTTCTTGGTCCCGAACAGCAGCAGGGCGATGCCAAGGACGATGAGAATCTCGGGAGCACCAATCCCCTGAAGGATCGCAAGCGCATTCATCGTCCTAACCCTCCTTGCCGCGCCCTCCTTGCTGGGATCGGCGCGGTAACGCAATTCTAGCACCGCCGCACCCGGTTCCCGGCGGGGGTCGGGGTGGGAGGTTGCGCTTCTACCAGTCTTTCCAGGCTTCTTCGGCCGGTTCGGTAGTCCCGCTCCCGATGCGTTCAAGCCCCTGCTTCGCCTGCTCCAGATCCGTGCGCGTGGACTCCAGAGCCGACGTGAGCATCCGTCCGGACAACTCCAGCGAATCGGCCAGGTCGCGCAGGCTTGCGAAAACGATCGCCAACACGCGCACGATCAGGGCACACGCGCCCAGAACCACGATCGCCACGGCGACCCAGACCCAGGTGGGCAGACTCCAGATGACGGCCACAGGCGAATTCTATTCGGGCCGCCCCGGCCCGGAAACGAAGCATCCCCGCTCTGCCGGGCGGGGATGCTTCAAACCTTTGCCGTGCCGTTCAGGTGTGTCAGACCGCGCTGACCAGACGCTCGAACCAGTCGGGCTGGTCCAGCAGCTGGTGGAAGTCCAGAAGATCGTCGTGCGTCAGCGGCGGGCCTTCGGGGCGCTCGGACGCCTCGGCCGGGAACTCCCAGACGACCGCGTGCACACCACCGGAGATCAGCAGCTGGATGACCCGGTCGTCGGCCGGCTTCTTGACGACCGACAGGCACATCGGGCACTCAAACAGATAGGAAGACGCCGGCGAGAAGTTGCACACCCGAAGCTCGATGTCGTCGGGAGTGAGTTCGACCTCTCCGCAGGTGGGGCAAGTCGCCTTGATCGTGGTCACGTGCGTCCTCCAGGGTTCGTATGTTCGTCCGGTGTATCGGCATCCCGGGCGGGGCTTCTTGAGTCGGACCTTCGTCCTTCTCGTCGCTCGGTTTCACACACTCAACGAAGAGGCGCTTCGACAGGTTCCGGCCACGAAACGGACCAAAGGCGCCTTGCGACAGGAACGAATCGGGCGCCGCGGCTGGTCCGGGCAGATGCCGCACGAGAGCGGTTTCGATTGGAGAAGTCCGCGACTTCCGCGGCTTCTTGCGCACAGGGCCCGCCAAAGCATTCCAGGCGCGAGATGCTGGGAAAAGCGCGAGATGTTTGGAAAGGCGCTAGATGGCGCGGAAGATGGCGAGCGCCTTGATGCCCCAGCGGCTGCCGCACGGGGGGCAGTACGTTCGAGAGGCCGCGGCAAAGCGGCCGGTTCGTAGCGAACGGTACTGAAGGCTGAGCGCCTGAGTGTATCCATCGATTGCGGTGCGCCACGACGACCAGCGCATTCGGCCCCAGCCCCATGCGTTGTACGACCAGGCGTACCGCCCGTAAGTCGATTCCACGCCGGCGATCGCAACCACGACGCGCGGGTCCACGCGGTATTTCAAGCCTGCGTCCACGATGTGCTGGGAATACCGGGCCATTGGGGATCTTTGCCGCTCCAGAAAGCTCCGGATTCGAGCGGCCGTGATCTGCTGGCCGTCGGCTCCCCGGTACGAAAAGCGCGAAGGAGCAGGTCCCGCGTCTACCTTGGCAATCCGAACCGTGGAAGACTGGTAGGGCGCGGTGGAACCCAAAACAAAGGGAAGCGCGCGGGTGACACCGGTCACGGCGACCCGTCTGGAGGCCTCCGGTCGCGAGAGCTTCATCGGCACGGCGAAGGCTGCCAGCGTCAGCGTTCCGGCAACCACGACGGCCAGCCAGCCGGTGAGGGCTGGGGGCAAGGGGGTCGCCTGAGGGTTCCGCGACGTGAACATTTCGGGCACGAGGCGCCACTTTCGTGGCCCCCGTCGCTTCTGTCAACTTGACGAAATCACCCGTTCACAAGCCGGCCTGGGCGGCCGAGGATTGTCAAATTGAGCCCCGCCTCCCTCCCGGGGGTCAAGGCACCCCGTCCTGCCGGCCGATAGGAAGGAGACGATCCGTCTGGGGAGGACCCATGAGGGCGAAAGCCCACCAGAACAACAAAGTCGAACGCGCTCGCCTGCACCTGTGGGCGACGACGTTCGTCATCATGGCCGCCCTGGTCCTTGCCGTGGTGTACACAACCGGCAACGAGCGCATCGAGGAGCTGCTCCCCTTCCTTCCCGCCGGACGGCTTCGGTTGTCCTTGGCGGTCTTGGTGCTTGCCTTCCTGACCTATGTGCTGGACCGCGAACGGCATCTTCGGCGGCTGGCAGAGCGCTTGACTGAGGAGCGCGTCGAAAGCACCAGGCTTCAGACCCGCCTGGAGTATCTCACTCAGCTTCAGCGCGAGCGCGACACCAATGCCGCCCTCCTAGACGGGGCCGCCGATGGGGTCGCGGTCGCCGACGGCAGCCTTCGCCTGGTGCGATTCAACGCCGCCATGGAGGCCCTGACGGGTGTGGCCGAGTCCAGCGCTGTAGACGGTTATGCGCCGGCCGTGCTGCGCTTTTCCGACGCGGAAGGCCGGGTGCTCCAAGATGACGCCTACCCCCTGCGAGCCGCCCTTGAGGCCGGGCAGCCACTGGCGGGGTTGGAGTTGCGGCTGCACGTGGGGACCGTCGAGCGCTGGGTCAGTGGGACGTTCTCACCCATCGGCGGCGTCGGGACCGATCGCGAGGGGGGCGATCGCGCTGCGGAGGGCGCCGGCTTGGTCATGGTCGTGCTGCGCGACATCACCGCCGCGAAAGAGATGCAGGCGATGCAGCGGGACTTCGTCTCGATCGTCAGCCACGAGCTTCGAACCCCGCTCACAGCGATCAAGGGGTTCGCCAAGACCTTGATCCAGCGCGGTGAATCCCTTCCCGCCGAGACCAGGCAGAGCTTCCTGGCGACCGTGAGCGATCAGGCGGACCGCCTGGCTCGGCTGGTGGACGACCTGCTGCAAGTTTCCCGGATCGAGGCGCAGCGCCTTCGCATGGAAATCGAGCCGCAACAGCCCGGTGAGATCGTCCAGGACCTGCTTCATCAGTTCCGGTCCAAGTGGATGCGCCCGATGGAGGTGGACGTCCCGGCTTCGGTCCCGGCCGTCGCGGCCGACCGGGACAAGCTGGAGGAGGTTCTGATCAATCTGATCGACAACGCGGTGAAGTACTCACCCGAGGGAAGCCCGGTTCGCATCGTGGCCCGCGAAACGTCCGGCGAAGTGGAGATCGCGATCGAGGATCGTGGCGCCGGGATCAGCTCTGACGACGCCGCCAAGCTCTTCCAGAAGTTCCAGAGGTTGTCCACGCCGGCCACGCGCGATGTCGGTGGCAGCGGCCTGGGCCTCTACATCGTGAAGGGCCTGGTCGATGCGATGGGTGGGCGGGTCTGGATCGAGTCGGCTCCGGGTCAGGGCTCGACGTTCGCGTTCTCGATGCCGGTGGCCGCAGAGATCGGCAAGACGGGCCTGCAGCAGGTGGGCGCCTGATGCGGGCTCGTCGCGCAACCGCACCGGACGGCTCCTCTCGCCGCAGCGAGCTGGAGGCGTTCCTGGAAGCATCCCGTGCCGCAAGCCGGCCCGGAGACTTGCAACGATCGCTGACCACGATTCTGGATGCCGCCATCCGCCTGGTCGAAGCCGACGAGGGCTCGGTCATGCTGCTGGACGAAGAGGCCGGGGGGATGCGAATCCTGGCGTCCCGCGGAATCCCGCCCGACGTCCGGCGGGACACCGTCGTCGCGCCCGGGCGTGGTATCGCGGGAACCGTTCTCAAGACGGGGCAGGCT
>JBKKBA010000367.1:0-2904 GCA_046714275.1 Actinomycetota bacterium | reverse complement strand
CCGCGACGGCATCGCGATTGCGCGGCCGTCCGGTCAGCGCCGCGTCCAGGTCCACCACGTGCAGCCATTCCGCCCCGTCCGCGGCAAACCGGCGGGCGACGCCGGCGGAGTCGTTGTCGTAGACGGTCTCTTGCGCGTAGTCGCCCTGGGTCAGCCGGACGCAGCGCCCATCGCGCAGATCGATCGCCGGCAGCAAGATCATGCGCAGGTGCCGATGAAGTTTTGAAGCAACCGGATGCCGGGGCGGCCGGACTTCTCGGGGTGGAACTGCGTCGCGACGACGTTGGCGCGCGCCGCGGCGCTGCAGAACTCCAAACCGTATCCCGTGGTCGCCAGCGTAACGTCACCCGAACCCGAAGCCGGGCCCGGGCCCGGGTGCGTGTCCGGGTCCGGGTCCGGGTCCGGGTCCGGATAATAGGAGTGCACGAAGTAGAAGCGAGTGTCCGGCGCAATGCCGTCGAAGATCGGGTGATCGCGCACGGGATGCACTTGGTTCCACCCGATGTGGGGAACCTTGACGTCGCCGGCAAACCGGCGAACCAACCCCCGAAAGATCCCCAGCCCCGGCAAGGCCGGCGCCGCCGCCTCGTCGCTGGACTCGAACAAGATCTGCAATCCCAGGCAGATTCCCAGATACGGCCGGCCGTCTTCGATCCAGCGCGACACGTCTTTGGCTCGCGGTCCTAGATTCGTTATGCACGAGCCGAAGTGGCCCTGGCCCGGCACCACCAGCCCGTCGGCCGATGCGGGAACCTCTGAGACGACGTCCACGACGGCGCCCGCCTTCTCCAGCGCCTTGGCAACAGAACGAAGGTTTCCCATCCCGAAGTCCAGGACGGCGATCCGCGTCACAGACGGCCCTTCGTCGAAGGCACGCCCGGCACGCCGGTCGGCGCAACCGCTTCCCGCAACGCGCGCGCAAAGGCCTTGAACTCCGCTTCCACAACGTGGTGCGGGTTCTTGCCGGCCAGCATCGTGACGTGGATCGTCGCCCCGGCGGCTTGGGCGAACGCGCGCAGGAACTCCTCGGTCAGCCGCGTGTCGTACGAGCCGATGGTCTTCGCCTTCGCGTCCACGTCGTGAACCAGGAACGGCCGCGCCGAGATGTCCAGCGCCACCTGAATCAGCGCCTCGTCCAGCGGAACCAGCGCCGAGCCAAAGCGCGCGATCCCGGCCTTGTCCCCCAGCGCGTGCAGGAACGCCTCGCCGATCGCCAGCCCGGTGTCCTCGACGGTGTGATGCGCATCAACCTCAAGGTCGCCGGAAGCCTTCACCGTCAGGTCAAACCCCCCGTGCTTTCCCAACTGCTCCAGCATGTGATCGAAGAAGGGAAGCCCCGTGGACACGTTGGTCTTGCCCGAACCGGCCAGCGTAAGCGAGACCTGGACGTCCGATTCGCGAGTAACGCGGTGCACTCGCGCGCTCCGCGACCTCTTTGTCACCGACCACGCGGTGACCGGTTTCTTCGACGCGGGCTTTTTCGATGCAGGCTTCTTCGATTTCCGGCTAGCCGGTTTCTTCGGCGGCATCGGCCAGCACTCCCCTCAGGGTCTCGACGAACATCGCGTTCTGCTCTCCGGTCCCGACCGTAACCCGCAGACATCGCTCCAGCCCCGGGGCCGTCGAGAAGTCGCGGACCAGCACTCCCCCCGCCGCCAGGCGGCGCCACAGCGCGACTCCCTCTGCCGGCGTCCGAAACAGAAGGAAGTTGGCGGCGCTTGGAAACACCTCGACCCCGCGAACACGCGACAGCTCTTTGACCAGCCGCTCCCGCTCCATCACGATCTCGGCGACCGTAGACAGCGACGCCGCGGCGTGCTTGACCGCCGACTCACCCGCCGCCTGCGACAGCGCCGACAGGTGATAGGGCAAACGCGCAACCTGGATCGCATCGACCAGCCAGGGATGCGCAAGCAGGTACCCCAGCCGCGCCCCGGCCATGCGCCACGACTTCGAAAACGAGCGCACGACGGCGACGCGATCGAAGCGGCCCGCCAGGGCCAGGGCGCTCTCGCCGCCGAACTCGCCGTACGCCTCGTCTACCACGACCAGCCCGCTTCCGGCCGACAGCGCCGCTTCTGCGACCTCCAGCGGCTGAACCGTTCCGGTCGGGTTATTCGGCGAACACACGAACACAATGGCCGGCTGCTCTTCCGCAACGGCTTGGGCCACCAGCCCCGGATCCAGCACCCACGGCTCGGCTACGCGGCGGGATGCGACCCGCGTGCCGGTGACGTGGGCGATGTGCGTGTGCATCGCATAGGTCGGCTCGAACAGCAGCACGCTGCGGCCCGGGCCGCCGAACGCCAGCAGCAGCGTCTGCAGGATCTCGTTGGAACCGTTGGCCGGCCAGATCCCTTCCGACGGCCATTCGGCCCACGCCCCCAGCGCCGTGCGCAGCGCACGCGCATCCCGATCGGGATAGCGGTTCAGATCGGTCGCGCGAAGCCGCTCGGTCATCTCGGCCAGCACGGCATCGGGAGGCGGCCACGGCGACTCGTTGGTGTTTAGCCGGACCGGCGCGTCGGCCTGGGGCGCGCGGTAGGGCGCCAGCGCGGCCAGGTCGTCGCGCAACGGCACCGGGTACTCCCCGCGCTCACCACGCGCATCCTGCTCATCGCGCTCACCACGCGCATCCTGCTCACCCCCGGGCGGCGTCATTCGGCCTTGCCGTTCGACTCTGTCTGCCCGTTGGGAGAGTCGGGCGCGCTGTGCATCGTGGCGGCATCGCGCATCGCGCCGTGGATGTGGTCCAGCCGGACGGTCAGTGCGCGCGCGTGCGCGTCCAAGCCTTCCTGTTCCGCGATCGCGACCGCCCACGGCGCGACCCATTCGATGCCGGCCGGATCGAACTGAACAATGGCCGTGGACTTGATGAAGTCCGAAACTCGAAGGGGCGAAGCG
>JBKKBA010000366.1:0-3366 GCA_046714275.1 Actinomycetota bacterium | reverse complement strand
GCGCCAAGGGTTCACCGCGCTGTCGGTCTCGTCGGTCGGCGACCTTCTGGCCGGCCTGGCCCTGGGTGCGATGACGGGGCGGCTGGAGCAGCTTCCCGGCCTTCTGATCCTGGTTCCGGCCGTGATCGGGATGCGGGGCAGCATCTTCGGCGCCCTTGGCTCGCGCTTGGGAACGTCGATTCACGCGGGAATGTTCAAGGTGACGCTGGAACGCCGTGGCGTGCTGATGCAGAACGCGTACGCCGCGACACTGCTGTCGATCGCGTCCAGCGCGTACTTGGCCGTCGTTGCTCGTGTCGCCACGTCGGCGACCGGACTACCCAGCGTTCCGGTCTGGGACTTCGTTGCGATCTCGGTCATCGCCGGCACCGTGTCGGGCGCGGTCATCTTGGTTCTGACAATCATTCTGGCTCGCACGTCGTACAACCGAAACTGGGATCTGGATTCGGTCGCGGCGCCGGTGATCACGTTCATGGGCGACATCGTGACGCTGCCGTCTCTGTTCGCGGCGTCGTTCATCACCAACTACCGCGGCGTGACGCTGGTAACGGGAGTCGTGCTGGGTGTGGCCTCGGCCGGCACGTTGTTCGCAGCCTTGCGCACGCGGCTGCCGGTCGCTCGCCGCATCTTGCGTGAGTCGGTCGTCATGCTGGGCATCACCGGCATCGTGACGCTGGTGGCCGGAGCCATTCTGGAACATCGACGGGAACGCTTCCTGGCGCTGCCGGCGCTGTTCGTCCTGATCCCTCCGTTCTTAGAGGACGCCGGCGCGTTGGGCGGGATCGTGTCGTCACGACTGACGTCCAAGCTGCACCTGGGAGCGATCCGCGCGCGATTGCTGCCGGACCGGCTGGCCTGGCTGGACATCAGCCTGGCGGCGCCGTTCGCCCTGTCGGTGTTCACGCTGGTGGGAGTATCCTCGCACCTTGTGGCGAACGCCGTGGGCTTCGCATCGCCGGGACTGGGCACGATGATTGCCGTGTCACTGCTTGCCGGATTGATGGCTACGATCGGATCCGCGATCATCGCGTACGCCGCCGCCGTGGCGACGTTCCGTTTCGGCATGGATCCCGACAATCACGGGATCCCAATCGTCACGTCGAGCATCGATCTGCTGGGCATGATCTGCCTGGTGATCGCCATCGTCGTGCTCAAGGTGGGTTGAGATGGAAGAACGTCGCACGTTGAAAGATCTGCTGACCGAGGCGAAGGACGCCAGCGAGCTGATGGTGGACCTGGCGTACGCCGGCGTGTTCTTCGGCGATGAAGCGATCGCCGGCGAGGTGCTGAACCTGGAAGAGTCGATGCGCGACCTGATCGACGAGCTGCGAACGACGGCGGTCCTTGCCGCCCGCAGCCGCGAGGACGCACAGGCCATGGCCGGCGTGCTGGGATTAGGCTCCGCGATCGAAAAGATCGCCGACGCAGCGCAAGACATCGCACGCGTCGTGCTGAAGGACTTGGGCGTCCCGCCCGAGCTTCGCGACGATCTGCGCCACGCGGAGGAAGCCGTCGCGCGCGTGCGCTTGCGCAACGAGAACCGGCTGGAAGGACGGACGCTGGAAGAGCTGGAGCTGCCGACCGAGACCGGCATGATGGTGATTGCGATCCGTCGCGACGTGCGCTTCATCTTCGAGATGGACGGCGACACCGTCGTGCAGTCCGGCGACGTGCTGTTTGTGCAGGGGCCCGAAGAGGGCATCGACCTGGTGCGCGCGCTGGCCGGCGCGCCGCTGCGCAACCTGCCGACGCCGGCGCCGCGCACGCTGAAGGGCATCGACCGGGCCGTGGACTTGGTGGTCGAGATGAAGAACGCGACCGAGGTTGCCGTCGGGCTGGCGTATTCGGCGATCCTGTTCCACGACAAGGGGCTGGCCGCCGAGGTCTCGGCCATCGAAGACGCTACCGACGCGATGCACCACGAGCTGGAGCGCTGGGTGCTGCGCGCGACCGGCGAAGTGGACGACCCCGACGAGTTACGGGGACTTCTGCACCTTGCTTTCGCGTCCGAGCGAATCGCCGACGCGGCCCAGGACATGACGCGCCTGCTGGAAGGCGAAGACGAACCGCATCCGATCATCGCGCAGGCGCTGGCCGAAGCCGAAGAGATCGTGGCCGAGGCGACCATCACGCCCGGAGCGCCCGGCGCAGGGCGTTCGCTGCGCGACCTGTCCTTCCGAACCGAGACGGGAATGGATGTGCTTGCCGTGCAGCGGGCCGGGCGCTGGATCTACCGGCCCAAGGCCGACTTCGCCTTCGCCGGAGGCGATCGCGTGATTGCCGTTGGGCCCGAAGATGGCGCCGAAGCTTTGGACGAGCTGTGCGGCGTCGTGCGCGACGAGGAGGACTGACGATGGAAGCGATCGAAGCCGCAGGAGTTGCGTCGGCCACCAAGCGCGCCGGCCTTCCGCTGATCGTGGTGATCATCGCGGGGGTGGTCGGTTCGCTGGGCGCCGTAGCCGCCTTCGGCAAGGGAACCGTGAACGTGAGTCCTTTCACCGTGGAACTATCCGTCACGCCTTTGGCCGGAACGACGACCACCCTTTCGATGCGCGCTCCCAAAGCCGGAAGCCCGGGGGTGGCGACGGCTTCGACACACGGGTCTCCCATCACCTTCGACGCAACGATTGTCGGCATCGATATTCGGCCCGTCACGCCCTCGTCGCCGTCAACCTGCCCGCCCGCACAGTGCTCTCCCTTGCCTCCCGACGATCCGCAAGAGATCGCGCAGTGGCTTGCCGACAACGGCAAGAGCGAGATCCGCACTTTCGGGATCAAGGTGGGTTTGATCTCACTGGCCGGCGGCTTTGCGGCCGCGCTGCTCTTCTCGCTCGGAAACTGGAAACGCGGCCTTGCCGGTGCCGTCGCAGGAACGCTGCTTATGGGCATCCTGGCGTTCGCGGCGCAACAGACCTACGACACCACCAAGTTCCGCGACACCCAGTTCCGCCCATCGGGCTCATCGTCGCCCTAACGCGGCCGGGGACGGCACCGGCAACGCTGTGTTTGATCCAGAGGTCGTCTGAAGCGAGACGCCGGGTCTAACGGATTGACGCATAATACGAAACGTATTACAATGGCAAACGTGACCCACCATGAAACCTATCGCGGGGCTTCCCGAGAGGAAGCTGAACGTCACGATGCCCTTGAAGAGAAGGGAGAGCTCGACGAGCTTCCTTTCACGCAACTTCGGCGATACGCGAAGGAACCCTCACAGGTGTACGCGATTCGAATTCCCGTGACCAGGCTGAAGGCAATCCGCTGGCTCGCCGACAGCAGGAAGGAACAGCCAACTGCGCTCTTGAGGGAGTGGGTTCTTGAGCGGCTCGACGAGGAACTGTCGTTGGTTGAGACCGGACGTGGTGT
>JBKKBA010000365.1:0-3415 GCA_046714275.1 Actinomycetota bacterium | reverse complement strand
GAGGAGGAAGAGGAACGCGCTCGCGACGCGGCGGCCAAGCGCGCGCGAGTGCTTGCCTCGCTTCCTCCGGAGGTCCGGCATCGCCGGCTGATCGCCTTTCTGGCTCGCCGCGGCTACCCGGCCGAATTGTGCTCGCGGATCGCCGGGGAGCACGCCGGCGGAGCCAAAGAAGAGGATCTCATCTGAGTTGCTGCTTGAGTGGGAAAACCCCTGGTGTTACGATCATCCTTGCTCGGTTGTGAACGTGTGAACCCGAAGACTCCAAAAAGAGACCCTAACCCGGATGAACGGCCCACGAGAGCGACGATGAAGAGGACGGAAACCTCGTAGACCTGCGGAAACACCGCAGGTCTCTCGCCGCAAACTCCAATATCGCGCCGCTCGACCGGGCGGGGAGGCTTTGGCTTCCGGCATCTTGCCGGGACCGGCCGGACCTCTTCGGGATCCTGCGTCCCAACCAGGCAGCCGTGACCATGACGGTCCGCGTAGCACTTCGGCCCGCGGACCGATATCAGGCCGGTGCCGGGGGAAATCCTGGGGCCGGCCGCCTGAGGAGAGTGAACCATGCTTCTCGCGATCGGAGCCCTGATCGGGCTCGCGCTGGGAGGCGGGATTGGATACCTGATCCGGCACCGAGCGGGCCTTGCCCGCGCGGAGTCGGCCGAAGCGCGCGCTCGCGACATCGTTAGCGACGCCGAGCGCGACGCCGAGCGGCAACGGCTGGAAGCCATCGTTGCAGCCAAGGACGAGGTCCTGCGGCTGCGCGAGGAAGCCGACGCCGAGGTCAAGGATCGGCGCTCCGAGCTGGACCGCCGTGAATCCCGTCTGGAGCAACGAGAGCAGCATCTTCAAAGCCGCGAGGCCGACCTTGATCGCCAGGTGAAGGCGCTGGCCGGACGAGTCTCGGAACTCGACGATCGCGAGACCGCCATGCGGCGCCGTCTTGACGAGATCGAAAAGCGGGACCAGGAGGTTGACCGCCGGACGGAGGAGTTCCAGCACCGGCTTGAGCAGATCGCAGCCATGTCATCGGCCGAGGCAAAAGCGGTGCTGATGAAGAGGATCGAGGACGAGGCCAAGCGAGAAGCGATGTCAACGGTCCGCCAGATCGAGACCCAGGCCCGGGAAGAGGCCGAATCGCGGGCTCGACGAATCATCACCCTGTCGATCCAAAGGCTCGCCTCCGAACAGACGGCCGAGTCCACCGTGGCGGTGCTGAGCTTGCCGTCCGACGACATGAAGGGACGGATCATCGGCCGGGAGGGCCGGAACATCCGCGCCTTCGAGGCCGTAACCGGAGTCAACATCATCATCGATGACACGCCGGAAGCCGTCCTGTTGTCCTGCTTCGATCCGGTCCGGCGAGAGATCGCTCGCATTACGTTGGAGAAGCTGGTCGGGGACGGTCGGATCCACCCCGCTCGCATCGAGGAGATGTACGAACGTGCGCAGGCAGAGGTCGAGCAAGAGGTAAAGCGCGCCGGCGAAGAGGCGATCCTGGATGTCGGTATCACCGACATGGATCCCGAACTGGTCCGGGCGCTGGGCCGCCTTCGCTATCGCACCTCGTACGGCCAGAACGTCCTGAAGCATCTGATCGAGACCGCCCACATCGCCGGCATGATGGCCGCCGAGCTGGGATTACCGCCGGAGCAGGTGCGGATGGTGAAGCGGTGTGGATTGCTGCACGACATCGGCAAGGCCGTCACGCATGAGGTTGAGGGGTCTCACGCGCTCATCGGAGCCGAGATCGCGCGCAGACTGCACGAGCCGCCGGAGGTCATCCACGCGATCGAATCGCACCACGGTGAGGTCGAGCAGCGCACGCTGGAAGCGGTGCTGTCGCAGACGGCCGATCAGATCTCGGGCGGTCGCCCGGGAGCGCGACGCGAGACGCTGGAAACCTACGTCAAGCGGCTGGAGAAGCTGGAGGAGATCTGCACGTCGTATCCCGGCGTGGAGAAGACGTTCGCGATGCAAGCCGGTCGCGAGGTGCGGGTGATGGTCTCACCGGAAGCCTTAGACGACCTGGCCTGCCAGGTCCTGGCCCGGGATATCGCCAAGCGCATCGAAGAGGAGCTGCAGTATCCGGGGCAGATCCGGATCACGGTTGTTCGGGAGATTCGAGCCACGGAGTACGCCAAGTAGGGACCTGGGCGCGGCAGTCTGTCGAGGCTGCCGCGCTGGTCGGCCCCGAGGTTGCCGCGCTGGTCGGGAGCGGGCCCGTTGTTGCCGGGGACGCTCTTCCGGGCCAGAGGGGTCGGACTGTGGACTTTTCGCCCTGAAGGGGGGAAACTGAACCCAGATTCCAGATCGGGGGTTCGACCCGTGGAGCTTCTGAAGGTATCGGCAAAATCAAGCCCCAATGCGGTTGCGGGCGCCATCGCGGGCGTCCTGCGCGAACGCGGCCATGTCGACGTCCAGGTCATCGGCGCCGGAGCTCTCAACCAAGCCGTCAAGGCGATTGCGATCGCACGCTCGTTTGTTGCCGAGGAGGGGATCGACCCCGTCTGCATCCCCGCCTTCAAAGACATCGAGATCGGCGGAGAGGGACGGACGGCGATCTGTCTTTCGGTCGAGGATCGCAATCAGCTCCGCACGGGTTCGCTGCCCGGCGCCGGCGCGGTGACGACCCAAGCGCCCGACCTTGCCGTCACGCCGCAAGCCTGAACCGACTGCCGCCTCCGCCGGACCCGGTGTACGCTTTGAAGCGCTGCCGGTGGAGGTGAATGTCAGATGACCGAGGACGCTTTTCCGCTCTTAGGGATCGACCACATCGAGTTCTGGTGCGGCAACGCGAAGCAGTCTGCCTTCTACTTCACGCGCGCCTTCGGTTTTCGCGAGGTCGCCTACGCCGGTCTTGAGACCGGCTCACGGGACCGATCGACGCGGGTCCTGCAGCAGGGGAAGATCCGCTTTGCAATCACCGGGACGCTGGTTCCGGACTCTGCCGTCGCGCGGCACGTCGCGCTTCACGGCGACGGTGTCCGCGACGTTGCCCTGCGCGTGCCCGACGCCGAAGAGGCGTACCGGGTCGCACTGGAGCGCGGTGCCATCGACGTGCATCCGCCGCAGGTTTCCGAAGACGAGCGCGGCAAGGTTGTTCGCGCGGCGATCGGGACCTACGGGCAGACGATTCACAGCCTCATTCAGCGCGACAACTACGACGGGCCATTCCTGCCGGGATTCCGCGCCGTCGAAGATTCCAGCCCGGAAGCCGGCTTGAAGATCGTGGATCACGTTGTCGGCAACGTCGAAGAGGGAAAGATGAACGTCTGGGCCGACTACTACGCGAACGTGATGGGCTTTACGAATCTGGTTCATTTCCGAGACGATCAGATCTCAACCGAGTACACGGCGCTGATGAGCAAGGTCATGTGGGACGGCTCGGGACGCGTGAAGTTCCCGCTGAATG
>JBKKBA010000364.1:0-6400 GCA_046714275.1 Actinomycetota bacterium | reverse complement strand
GGCCAGGAGCTTGCCGAGCTCGGCTGGCTGACCGAGGTTCCCAGCCCGGACGGCTTCCTGGCGCAGCAGTTGCGCAGCGGATCGCCCAATAACCAGGTCGCGTTCGCCGACGCGGAGTTCGACAAGCTGATCGACCGCGCTCGTACCACCGCCGACGCGGGTTTGCGCCGGTCGCTCTACCGCGACGCGGAGGCGCGAGCGCTCCAGCAGATGGCGATCATTCCCGTGGTGTTCTTCCGCAACCACGTCGCCGTAGCCCGGCACGTCCGCGGCCTGCGCGTGGATGGTGCCGGCCTCTTCGACCCGGCGGCGGTGTGGCTGTCCAAACCGTGAGGTTGCGCGGCAGAACGGCGCCGCTCGTCACGCGCGCGCTGCCCTTTGTGACTCTTCTGACCTTTTTTCTGACTGCCTGTCCTTCCGACGCTCCGGCCCCGCGGCCCGGGCCGTCGTCATCGGTTCCCGGCGCATCCGCGACACCGCGCGACGCTGAGATCCGGGTGGCGTATCCGTGGGAGCCTTCCACGCTCAATCCCTTCGTTCGTGGCGGCGACGCCCCCGCGGTGCGCGAGCTGACGCGGCCGCTGCTTCCCGCGCTCTTCCGTTCGCTGCCGGGAGGGGAGCCCGAACCTTGGCTGGTCGAGCGGATCCTTTCCGAATCCGGAACGGAGGTCCGGCTGAAACTTCGTAGCGACGCGCGGTGGTCGGACGGTCGCCCGATCGTCGCCGGTGACGTCGCCTTCACGTGGCGCACGATCATGGATCAACGACTTCCGATCGCGTCCCGCGCGGGCTACGACGCGCTCTCCGACGTCGCCGCGCCCGACGCGACGACCGTCGTCTTTCGCTTCAAGCAACCCTTCGCGGGCTGGCGGGATCTGTTCTCCGCGGGGCTTGGTGTGCTACCTCAGCATGCCCTACAAGGGCGCGATTTCGCTGCCGCCCTTCGAAGCGAATGGCCGGTGTCGGGCGGGCCGTTCGTCCTGGCTCGATACACACGTGGCTTGGAGATGCTGCTGGAGGCATCGCCGCATGCGTGGCCGGCGCCGCCGCTGGTCCGTCGCATCCGAATCCAGTTCGTGCCCGACCCGGTCACCGCGTTGCAGCTCTACCGCGCCGGACGTGTCGACGTGCTGGGTCCGTATTCTTCGCCCGACCTGTCCCGCCGCCTTGCTCGCGAGCCGCGCACGTCCGTCACCAGCGACCTGGGTGCAACGTGGGTGGGACTGCTCCTTCGTTCCGACACCGGCGTGCTTGCCGATGCGCGAGTGCGCAAAGCGCTGGCCCTGGCCGCCGGCGTTCCGGGAATCGTCGAAGGGTTGGTGCGCTCCGAAGGCGAGCCAATGGGCGCGCCGTTCGCTCAGCCCACCGGCGACACGACGACGCCACCGGCCGCGGACCCCGCGGCTGCCGCGGCCCTGCTTGATCAAGCGGGGTTCACCGCGCGACGCGGCGAGGTGCGCCGCAAGGGGAGCAGCGAGCTTTCGCTGACGATGGCGTCGGTGTCGGGCGACGATCTCGTGGCTCGTGTGGTTCGCGCTCTGTATCAACGCCTGCGGTCGGCCGGCTTCGACATTTCTTTGGTCGGCCTGGAGTACGAGCAGCTTTGGCGGGATTGGCTCCCGTCGTCGCGCCTGCACACTGCGGTGGTTCGCTTCGCCGACCCTCCCGCCGGAGCGCTTTGGGCACGCTACGCCGGCAACCAGGCATATCCGGCCGGAACCAACTACGCCCGCATCGCCGATGCGACGCTGGACGGCGCGCTGGGCAGCGCCCCGGATGCGGCACGCCGCCTGTCCGAGATCGTGCCGGTCGTTCCGCTCTACCGAGTCAGGGTCGCCGTCGCCGTCCGCACCACGGTCACCGGCGTTCGCGCGGCTGCCTCGGCCGACGGGTTTCTTGTGTCGGCGGCCGAGTGGCGCCTGGCCGCCTGAGTGTGGGAAAGCGAGTCTCTGGAACTCCGTAGCGGGTGGTAGCATTCGTGCCGCGCCACCGC
Source organism: Actinomycetota bacterium (assembly GCA_046714275.1). GTDB lineage: Bacteria > Actinomycetota > AC-67 > AC-67 > AC-67 > JBKKBA01. The sequence goes on along the minus strand of JBKKBA010000364.1, from coordinate 4,407 downwards.
CGTCAAGGCGGCGGCGCGCGCGCGAGGAAGCAAGTATCAGCGGGTGTGCTGGAATAGGCAGACAGGCATGGTTGAGGGCCATGTGTCCGAAAGGACGTGGGGGTTCAAGTCCCTTCACCCGCACTTGTTCGATCGGGGACTCCGGGACGACTCGCTTCGCTCGTCGCCCTCTGCCCCCGAACCCCCGCGCCAAAAACAGAATGGATCAAGTCGATCGGAGTGAATAAGACATGATCCCGAGATCTTGTCTGGGGTGGGCTCTAGGATGCCCGCATGAGCCCGACAGTCTTTCGCGACGGACCGTTTCGCTTCTACTTCTTCTCGCGAGAAGAGACGCGGATGCACGTTCACGTGTCCGGTCCCGACGGCGAGGCGAAGTTCTGGTTGGAACCCGAAGTCGAGCTCGTCCGCAACCATGGGCTCAAGGATCCGGATGTGACACGAGTGCGACGAGTAATCGATGAAAGGGGAGAGGAGATCAGAGATGCGTGGCGCAGCCATTTCGGCGGTTGAAGTCGCAAACATCTCGGCTACAGGCGTGTGGCTACTACTCGATGACCGTGAGCTTTTCCTCCCGTTCGATGAGTTTCCCTGGTTCAAGAAAGCAACCGTGGCCGCCATCCTCCATGTGGAGAGGCCGACACCGGAGCACCTCTTCTGGCCGGATCTTGATATCGACCTGACTATCGACTCGATCGAGCATCCAGAGCGCTACCCTCTGAAAGCCCGATCGGGGGAGGATCCGGCAGAACGCGAGCCAAGCGATTGAGCGAGCGATCGGAACGTCCACTCAGTTGCTCGAATCGCTGGCACGCTGCCTCGAGTGTGAGCTCAGAACGGGGGAATCCATGAGACGAGTACGCCTTGCAGTTTGCCTGGCCGCCGTCGCCGTTACGACGGCCGTGTCCTTCGCCCGGGCAAGCCACTGCACTTCCAACATCGCCGTGTACAGTTACGTTGATCGTCAGCTCGGCGTCGATGCGGGATGGCAGCCCACATGCCCGGTCACAACCTCGCATGCCACCCCGGCGCCATTCATTCTCCCCGGGGCATATGCGATCTCAGTGTCTTATTTTATCGACTGGGGCCCGGGCGTTCCGACGCTGACGGCAACGCTCGACGGCGCGGGCTTTTCCGGGCGCCTGCTCACGTTGAGCCGTACTGGGGACTCACTCTCGGCCCCCTACGAGTCCCAGTTGATCACGCTCCCCGAGACGAGCACCTCGTCGTGGATCTTGAGGGTCGCACTGCCGTTGCCAAACAACACCATCGCCCGGACCAGCTACTTCACCGTCCGGGGGTTTGTAAACGAAGTGCTCTGACTGACGGCGATCAGCCCTGACGGTCGGCATTTCGGTTTGCATCACTCAACGATTCGGAAAGCCGCTTTCGTCCCGTGTCGATGATCGCGAATATTTGGCAGTGAGTTCGCCGACCGCTTGACGAGCAGACAGAGGATTCTGAGGAGTAATTCCGCCAGCCAAACTCGGTATAGCCTCAGATGCATCCCCGAGGTGCGCCGATGAGCGAACGGCGGGTTCACGGATTTCGTCAGACTGGACTTGCGGGGGGGAGGGTTTACCTTGGCTCGATGCGATTCACCCGGCACGCGAAGAATCGACTTCGCTGGTTGCGACGGAGCTACCCTGGCCTGTCTCGGATTGGAATCATCGCGGCTCTCGATGGCGGGCGGATGCTCGGCCTCGACTGGCAAGGAAGACGCAAGGTCGCGATCACTCTGGGGTCTGTCGATCTTGTTGTGGTGGTTGACACCGCTCGCGGAGTCGTGGTGACATTGTGGAAGGAGGCTCCGTGATGGCGTATTACACGTACGATGAAGAGGCAGACGCCCTCTACATTCTGCTTGTTGATGAATCGGAGGCCTCGATACACCGGACCGTGGCCCTCTCCGACCGCCTCCATGTGGATATCGGTCCAAGCGGTCGTGCCGTCGGAGTGGAGATATTGTCACCGCGGCAGGGGAAGATCGATCTAGAGGGTGTTCGCGAGCGCTTCGGCATAGAGATCCGACTGCCCTTCACGTTCGCTGCCTGACCTCTCCCTCGCCAAGAACGTCGAGCAGGACCTCACGCCCCTCGTGGGTCGCCCACACGTACGGACGAGAGGTCCACGTGAAGACCCGTGGTTTGTGTGGTATCCTGTGGCAACACCCGGAGGGGCGGAGGAGCGTGCGGATGGCTCGGCGGAATTTGACGGTGCAGGTCGATGAGGATGTGATCAAACGCGCCAGGGTGTCGGCCGCCAAACGTGGAACCTCCATCAGCGGTCTGGTTGCCCGGCAGATCGAAGATCTCGTTGAGAAAGACTCTCGGTACGAAGATGCAAAGCGGCGTGCTCTGGACCTGCTTCGCGGCTCCGCTCCCCGAGGGGGACGCAGATGGACCCGTCAGGAGCTTCACGAGCGCTAAGAGCAAATGGCCCGCTCCCTGGTGTTCGTGGATACCAACGTTCTCGTCTACGCTCACGACCGCTCTGAGACTTTGAAACAACCCATCGCGGCGGCTTTGCTGGAATCACTCTGGGAAGATCAGATGGGTGCGCTGAGCACTCAGGTGCTCCAGGAGTTCTACGCGGTTGTGACAAGGAAGTTCCGGCCACCGCTTCCACGCAGCCGGGCCCGCGAACTCGTCGCAGCATACGGCGAATGGCACATCGTTTCGATTGACGTCCCGCTGATCGTGACTGCCTCAGATCTTGAACAGCGGCATCGCCTTTCGTTCTGGGATGCACTCATCGTGGTCGCAGCACAGCAGTGCGGGGCAGAACGTCTCGTGTCGGAGGACCTGCAGTCTGGTCGCCGGATCGCGGACCTGCTCATCCAGAACCCTTTCGCCTAGCGGAACGCATCGAGGGTGCGCTGGCGCCGGGCCCCGCCCCCGTGCCCCGGCTGCTCGCCCGCGTGCCCCGGCCGCCCCCATGCCCCGGCTGCCCGCCCCCATGCAACGCGGCCCGGTCGCGCTGTACCCTTCGCCTCCATGAGCGGGCTCCCCGAATCCGTTGCCACCTGGCGCAACTCCGGTCGATTCGTCGACCTCAACAGACACTCGATCTTTACGCGCGATGCCGGCGCGGCCGGACCGCATGTCCTGATCCTCCACGGTTTCCCTGCCTCGTCGTTTGACTGGCGAAACGTTGTTCTAGAGCTTGCCGGCCACGCCCGCGTCGTCACGTTCGATTTCCTGGGTTACGGCTTGTCCGACAAGCCGATTGATCCGCGCGTGACCTTGTTCCAACAAGCCGATCTGGCCGAGCGGGTCGCCGCTCTGCACGGCATCGAACGTTGCCTGCTGGTCGCCCACGACATGGGCGACTCCGTGGCGGCCGAGCTGATGATGCGCCAGAACGAGGGGCGGCTTCCCTTCGCGATCGATCAGGTGGTGCTGACCAACGGCTCGATCTTCATCGACCTGGCAAACCTCTCCGACGGCCAGAAGCTCTTGCTGGCGCTTCCCGATGAACCGCTTGCCGACCCGCTCCCCTTAGAGGGCTTCCGATCCGGGATCGCGGCCACGTTCTCCCACGAGCATCAGCCCTCCGACGAGGAGGTGACGGCCATGATCGCCCTGATTGCGCACAATGGGGGCGACCGGCTGCTGCCAAGGCTGATCCGCTACATCGAGGAGCGTCGCCAGAACCAACAGCGCTGGACGGCCGGTCTGGTGGAATTCAAGGGGCCGCTTTCGGTGTGCTGGGGCAAGCAAGATCCGATCGCCGTCATCGATATGGTCCATCACCTCAAGACGCTTCGCGACGACATCGACGTGACGGCGTGGGCGGACGTCGGCCACTGGCCCGCCCTAGAGGTCCCCGCACGCCTGGCCGACGCAATCCACGGCCACCTGTAGCGCCCATTCAGCTTAGGTCGCCCGAAACCCCCGGCTCAAGCCTGGATGAGCCCCCCAAAGAAGCTAGTTGCGTGGGGGGGTCGTGTGCCGTATAAAGAGGGGCTTGCAGCGCGGTGCAGTTGAAGGGGCCGCGCTGAAAATCTGTCCGGGCCCGCAACGGCGCAAGCCGCCAGGGGCAGTGGCCCGCAGCAGCGGGGTGGTTTTAAAGGGGAAGGTGAATTGTACGAGCGCCCTACCAAGGTCTGTCTTGTCTGGGGAGCCGCAGAGGGTGACTCTGAGCTCACGGCGTTCGACAATGCCCTTCTCAAGGCCGGAATCGGCCATCTAAATCTCATCGCGGTCACCAGCATCTTCCCCGAAGGCGCTGAGTTGGCACCGCTTCCCGACATTCCCACCGGCACGCTGGCTCCGACCGTCTACGCAAAAATGGTCTCCGAGAGCCCAGGCGAGGTGGTTTCCGCTTGCATCGGTGTCGGCGTGAGCGATCGCGGAGGCGTCCTTATGGAGGCCCATGGCCCCTGGACCGGCACCCAAATCGAAG
>JBKKBA010000363.1:0-7080 GCA_046714275.1 Actinomycetota bacterium | reverse complement strand
TTCACGTACCGGCCGTTGCCCTTTGCGGCGGGGGGATTGTTGTTCGGGTCGTGGCGCCGCAACGACGACACCATCATGCGCACACCGCGAGCCTGCCCTTCGTCACCCAGGTTCGCCCCCCACGGCCACACGACCACGGCCACATTGACGGGAGCCAGCAGCGGGTTCAACCCCATCTCGCCGTAGCCCATGTAGACGATCGGACGCACGTAGCAGGCCGGGAGCCCGGACGCGCGAGCTGTGTCCTTGCACGCGTCGATCAACGCCTCTTGCGAGAACGGAATGTCGATCATGAAGATCTTGGCCGAGCGGAACAGGCGCGCGATGTGGTCGGTCAGTCGAAAGATGGCCGGACCGCGCTTGGTCTCGTAGGCTCGAATACCTTCGAAGCATCCGCCGCCGTAGTGCAGCGAATGCGTGAGGATGTGAATTTTGGCGTCGGCCCAATCAACAAGCTGGCCGTCCATCCAAACCTTTTCCGTCGGCGTCACTGGCATTGTGTTCCTCCTTGTCGTTCCGATCGCGCCGCGCCCTTTTGAGACGCCCCGCGCGTCGTCCCTACCCGGACACGATCCGGGCAACCATGTCGCCGATCTCGGCGGTCGAACGGCCCTTGGCGGCCCCCCGGCGAAGGACTTCGGCGGCTGCGCCTTCGATCCGCTCGGCCGCTTGGGCTTCGCCCAGGTGATCCAGCATCAGGGCTACCGAAAGGATACAAGCGATTGGGTTGGCCAGGCCCTGGTTTGCGATGTCGGGAGCCGAGCCGTGGACGGGTTCGAAAATGCTGGGACCCCGCCGCTCCGGATCGATATTTCCGCTGGCGGCCAGGCCCATGCCTCCGGCGATCGCCGCGCCCAGATCGGTCAGGATGTCCCCAAACAGGTTGTCGGTGACGACCACATCAAATCGTTCGGGCTGGGTCACAAAGTACAGGCAGGCCGCGTCCACATGCGCGTATCCGGTCGCAACGTCTGGATGCTCGGCCGCAACGGCGTCGAACGCGCGGGACCACAGGGATCCCGCATGAGTGAGAACATTCGTCTTGTGGACCATTGTGACGTGACGACGGCGCCGTTCCGCTTGCTGGAAGGCATAACGGATCACCCGTTCCGCGCCGCGGCGAGTGTTGATCGACTCTTGCGTCGCGATCTCATCCGGTGTTCCCATCCGGTGGGTTCCGCCGGCGCCCGTGTAGAGACCTTCGGTGTTCTCGCGCACCACCAGCATGTTGATGTCTGCCGGAGCCTTTCCGGCCAGCGGCGACACGACCCCCTCGTACAGCCGGACCGGACGCAGATTCACGTACAGATCAAGGTCGAAGCGAAGTTTCAGCAGCAGGCCACGCTCCAGAACTCCGGGAGCCACGCGCGGGTCGCCGACGGCCCCCAGCAAGACGGCGTCGCATTCGCGGATTGCCTCCATCTCTGGGCCGGGCAGCACGTCGCCGGTCCGCAGGTACCGGTCGGCTCCCAGATCCAGCGGCATCACGTCGTGCTTCACGCCGGCGGCGTCCAATACTTTCAGACCTTCGGCGACGACTTCCGGCCCGATGCCGTCGCCGGCCACCACGCCGACCCTGTGACTCATGGCATCATGTTCATCGAGCCAAGGATCGCGTTCGCAACGTTGGCCACGCCGCCGACGACAATGCGCTTGGAGGATTGCTGGGGCGTCCACCGGCCGCCCGCCGCGCACAGGAATGTCTCTAGATCCAAACGCATCGTGGTGATGGGGTTGGGCGGCGGCGCCTCAAGAAGGACGCCCCGGCCATCGCGCACCTGAATCGACGTGACATCGCCGACGGGACCGGTGACGTCGATGACGACGGTCGTTCCTTCGGGAAGCTTGGCGCGCTTGCCGGCGATCATGGGCAGGGCCGCTCGCATCCGCTCGAACACCATGTGTGCGGCCGGCGTGTCCAGGCCGCCGGGGTTCCCGGTTGCTCGACGCATGTCTTGCTCGTGGTAAACGCAATCGACCACGCGGATGGTCAGCACATCGCGCAACGGGGCCTTGCCGAGGACGCCCTGCGTTTCAGAGGCAAGATCCTGATCAGAAAGCTCGGAGAGGATCTTCAGCCGCTCGGCCGTGGTTTCCATGAACTCGGTGAGGACGTCTTCAGGCGCCAGCGAGCGGCGCGCTTGGATCTGCGCCTCGTTCAGCGCTCCCAGATCGTTGGTCACGTGCGGCGGCCACGGCTTGCCGATCGCCGGCGGCTGAGCGTGGCCCAGCAGCTTGGATTCGATTCCGCAGAGATGCGAGAGCTGGTCCTGGACCGACCACCCCGGCAGGTCGGTGGGGCGCCGCCAGTCCTCAGTCGAGAATCCCGAGCACAACTCTTCGATCGAGGACCAGACTTGATCCAGACATGCGATTGCCGGGTCGACCATGGCTCCCCCTGGTAGTTCGAACGGTCGCCCGGAGTTTAGGCGAAGACGCGTTCGGACGGTACCCCGTTCGTCCCGCTTTGGCCACGCGGCCCGTGGGGCGCCGGCCGGCGGCCTTGCTAGAGTCGGCACCGATGGCGCGGACAATGTTCGAAAAGATTTGGGACTCACACCTGGTGAGCGAGGACCTGATCTACGTGGACTTGCACCTGGTCCACGAGGTCACATCACCGCAGGCCTTTGACGGACTTCGGCTGGCCGGCCGGCCGGTGCGGCGGCCCGATCGCACGATCGCGACGGCCGACCACAACGTGCCGACCGACGGCACGCCGCGCGCATCGCTGATCGCCGACCCGCTGTCTCGCGTGCAGGTCCAGACGCTGGAGCGGAACTGCGCCGAGTTCGGGATCCCCGTCTATTCGCTCGGGTCCGACCGTCGCGGCATTGTTCACGTGATCGGGCCGGAGTTGGGGCTGACGCAGCCGGGGATGACCATCGTGTGCGGCGACTCGCACACCTCGACCCACGGCGCGTTCGGAGTGCTGGCGTTTGGAATCGGCACCAGCGAGGTCGAGCATGTGCTGGCGACGCAGACATTGGGGCAGCGGCGACCCCAGGCGATGCGCGTGCTGTACCAGGGCGCGCTGGGCTTCGGCGTGACGGCCAAGGATCTGATCCTGGCGACGATCGGGCGTCTGGGCACCGACGGGTTCCAGGGCTGCGCGGTCGAATTCGCCGGCCCGCCAATCCGCGCGATGTCCATGGAGAGCCGCATGACGGTCTGCAACATGACGATCGAGGGAGGTGGCCGCGCCGGCATGATCGCGCCGGACGACACCACCTTCGATTACTTGAAAGGCCGGCCGGCGGCCCCGGCCGGCCCGGATTGGGACCAGGCGCTGGAGCAGTGGCGACTGCTGCCGGGAGACGCCGGAGCCACCTTCGAGCGCGACGTGACCATCGACGCTTCGGCCGTCGCTCCGATGGTCACGTGGGGGACGAACCCGGGCATGGTCGTCGAAGTCACCGGCGTCGTGCCGCAGGCTTCGTCGGAGACGGCGGAGCGCGCGCTGGCGTACATGGGCCTGCAAGCGGGAACGCCGATCGCCGGCATCGCGCTGGACCGGGTGTTCATCGGGTCCTGCACGAACTCGCGCATCGAGGACTTGCGAGCCGCCGCGCGGATCGTGGAAGGGCGCCGCGTCGCGTCCACGCTGCGCGCCATGGTCGTCCCCGGTTCGCAGCAAGTGAAAGCTCAGGCGGAGCAGGAAGGGCTGGACCGGATCTTCACCGACGCCGGATTCGAATGGCGCGAGGCCGGCTGCTCGATGTGCCTGGGGATGAACCCCGACATCCTGGCGCCGCAAGAGCGTTGCGCCTCGACATCGAACCGCAACTTCGAGGGACGGCAGGGAGCCGGCGGCCGGACCCACCTGGTCTCGCCGGAGATGGCCGCGGCCGCGGCGATCGAAGGACGCTTCGTGGACATCCGGGAGTGGTCGCCGTGAGGCCGGTGACCGTGATACAGGGAGCTGTGTCGGTGCTGGACCGTGCCGACGTGGACACCGACCAGATCATCCCCAAGCAGTTCTTGAAGCGGATCGAGCGAACGGGCTTTGGGGAGTTCTTGTTCTACGACTGGATCCGTTCCGGAGAGATTGCGCTGGAGGCGAACCCGATCCTGGTAGCGGGGCGGAACTTCGGCTGCGGATCGTCGCGCGAGCACGCCGTCTGGGCGATCCAGCAGTTCGGCTTCGACGCCGTTGTGGCTCCGGCCTTCAGCGACATCTTCTACGCCAACTGCACGAAGAACGGATTGCTACCGGTCGAGCTGAGCGAGGAGGCCGTTCGCGCTCTGATGCAGGCATCCGGAGCCACGATCGACCTGGCGTCGCAGACTGTCGTGTTCGACGGACGGACCGAGCCGTTCCAGATCGACCCGGCGATCAAAGACCGGCTGCTGGGTGGGCTGGACGAGATTGCCCTTACCTTGCAGCACGAAGAGGACATCGACCGGTACGAACGCGCGCGGCTGCGCGAGGGACCGGACACCACGCTGTTGTGAGACCAGGCGTTGTAGAGTCCCCGGCTTCATGAGCGAGCGCGCTGTTGTCGTCGGATCGGGACCGAACGGGCTGTCGGGGGCGATTCGCCTGGCGCAGGCCGGTCGCGCCGTCACCCTGATCGAGGCGGCCGAGCGAATCGGCGGCGGCGTGTCCAGCGAGGAAGCCACACTGCCGGGGTTCGTCCACGACCGCTGCTCGACGGTGTACCCGTTCGGCGCAGGATCGCCCTACTGGCGGGCGCTGCCGCTTCGCGCGCACGGGCTGGAATGGGTTCACGCGCCGGCGCCGCTGGCTCATCCATTGGACGATGGACATGTCGTCATGATGTGGCCGTCGGTTGCCGACACCGCCGAAGCCTTGGGCGGCGACGGCGATGCCTACCTGCGCCTGCTGGGACCGCTGGTGCGCGACTCGGGGATGATCGTGCGCCACGTGATCGGCCCCGTGCGCGTGCCCCCGGATCCTGTGGCTCTGGCGCGCTTCGGCTTGCCGGCGTTGCGATCAGCACGCTCGCTATTCCACCGGCGCTTCGCCGGGACTGAAGCCCGCGCGCTGCTGGCCGGATGCTGGGCGCATTCGCTGCTGTCGCTGGAGCAGCCGGCGACGGCCGCGTTCGGATTGGTGCTGGCGCTTTCGGCGCACGCCTTCGGCTGGCCCTTTGCGCGTGGCGGAGCGCAGTCGCTGGCCGATGCCCTGGGGTCGCTGCTTCAGTCCCTGGGAGGCCGGATAGAAACGGGACGGCTTGTCGAGGATCTGGACGAACTCCCATCAGTTGGGACGACCCTGTTGGACGTCGGACCGTGGAACCTGCTGGAGATGGCAAAGGGCCGGCTCCCCGAGCGAGTGTCCAAGGCAATGCGGCGCTACCGCCCGGGCCCCGCCGTCGTGAAGGTGGACTATGCGCTGGACGCGCCGGTCCCGTGGACCGCCGCGAAATGCGGGCTGGCCGGCACCGTTCATCTGGGCGGGACCTTCGACCAGATCGCCGCGTCGGAGTCCGCCGTTGCTTCGGGGACCGTGCATCAGCGCCCCTTCGTGCTGCTGACGCAACCGACGCTGTTCGACCCCTCGCGCGCGCCCAAGGGGAAGCACGTCGTCTGGGCGTACTGTCACGTGCCGAACGGGTGGACCGGCGACGTGTCGGACCGCATCGACGCGCAGATAGAGCGATTCGCACCCGGCTTCTTGCAGCGCGTGCTGGAGCGGCGATTCCTTGGGCCCAAAGAGATCGAGGCGCACAACCCGAACTTCCTGGGCGGCGACATCTCCACGGGCACCCAGGCGATCGGGCAGTTGTTCACGCGACCGCGCGCCGCGCTGAACCCGTATGCAACCGGCATCGACGGGGTGTTCATCTGCTCGGCCGCGACACCGCCCGGCAGCGGAGTCCACGGCATGTGCGGGTACCGGGCCGCGCTGTCGGCGCTGGACTCGCCGTGGCAATCCCTGAAGCGCCGGCTGCCGTAGACTTTGGCTCGATCATGAACCCTCTGGCGCAATGCGTGGATCACGTCGTGGTCCCCGTGGACGACCCGGCCGCTCTGTTCGGCGTCATCGCCGGCGATCTTGGCATCCCCGTCGCCTGGCCACTCACATCGTATGGCATTTTCGATTCCGCCGGAGTGACCTTCGGCAACTGCGGGATGGAGATCCTGCGCGACACCGGAAGCGGCGTTGCATTCTTCGAGTCCCGGCTGCCGGTCGTCGTCCGAGGGATCGCGCTGAAACCGTCTGCAGGACTGGAGGAAACGGCCGCGGCGCTGGACGCGCGCAACGTGGCGCACTCAGGCGTCGTGCCGTTCGGCCGGCGACGCGACGGTGGGCCGATCGGCCACATCCTCTCGGTTGACGATGCGGTGGGCAAGGAGTGCATGGTCTACTTCATCGAGTTTCCCGGCTCGGACGTGATGTGCGGGCCGCCGGCGGCTTCGATGTTGGCGGCGTCGGCCGGAGGGGCGATCGGCGTGCAACGGCTGGCGGAGATCCAGATCGGGGTTTCCGACCTTGCCATCGCCGCGGAGCGCTGGCAATCGATCCTGGACCCCATCCCCCAAGAGCAGCCGGGGCTCTGGCGCATCGGCGACGGGCCCGCGATCCGGCTGAAGGACTCGCCGATCGAGGGCGTCGCCGGGCTGGTCGTTCAGGTCGGCTCGCTGGATCAGGCACGAGCGGCACTGGCGGAGCGTCGCTTGCTGGGACCGGTTCGCGCCCACGGCTGCGGCCTTCGGCACCCAGACACCCACGGCCTGGACATCTGGCTGGTCCAGTAGGTCGCACGCCGTCCAAAGATTAGCACTATACCCAACACCGCCCTTAGGTATACTGAACGGGATGGCAACTCCCGGAAAGGCCGGACGCCGACGCGTAGCAGAGGCTGCGGTCCCGTACAGCTCGTTCGATGCTTCTGCCAGAATCGGCCGGATCATCGACGTGCTCGGGGCGACGCGCACGGCGAAGCTGCTGGCCGTAAGCACACCCCAGCCCGGGCGCTGGCGATCCGGTGCCGAGCGCATTTCCGCGGAGAATCTTGCGCGCGTCATCGATCTGGATTACGTGATCTCCCGGCTGCTCATGCTGATGCAGCCGGCCGTCGTGCTTGCATGGCTCTACGGCGACAACCCGTTCGC
>JBKKBA010000362.1:0-3249 GCA_046714275.1 Actinomycetota bacterium | reverse complement strand
CGGTCGGCTCGTCCACCACGTCGACGGGTGCGCGGGCGCAGCAATGGTCCCCGAACGAGACCTCGGCGGCCGAGTCCACACGGCCCGCAGCCACCGTTCCGGAACACGCTCCCGAACAGGTCGCCATCGTGGACCGCAGCGATCCGGCTGCCGTCGCCGACGCCGTGGTCACCACTTGGTTCACCTGGAATACCGCTGACGATCGCGGACCCAACGACGCGGCCGCCCGCACCGGCGACCTGCTTACCGAACGCTTCCTCGGCGACGTCACCGGAACCACCCCGACCGGAAGCCCTGGCGGTCAGTGGCTCGAATGGGCAGCGAAGGACGCGCAGGTCTGGCCGACGGTCAGCTCTGTACCGAACCAGGGCGCCGTGGACACCGCGACTGCGGTGCACCGGATGTATCAGGTCGAACAGACCGCGATCGCCGCTGACGGCTCCATCGCCGGCGTCGACACCGTCATCGTCGCCGTCCTGGTCGTCAGCCGCGGCGGCCTGTGGGCCGTCGACAACCTCAAAAAGCTATGACCAGCGAGAAGAACGTCCCCGGAACCACCCCCGCCCCGAAAGGAACTCCCGTGAGCACTCCTGACCCCTACGAAACCCAGAGCAACTACGACGCAGAGATCCCGGTGAATCTGCGCAGCCAACGTCTGCGCCGCCAGCCTGCCCCCGATCCGGAACCGGCGCCGACCGAGTCCGTCGAACCTGATCCTGTGGTCGACGAGACCGACACCGAAGCGTTCGACGAAGTCGAAGCCGGTTACGCCGATCCGTACGCGGTGGGACAGGACGCGCTCGCCGCGAACGAAGAACCAGCACCTCTCGCCGAGGTCGGATATGCCGGGCGAAGGTTCGAGCGCGAGGGAAACGACATCGACAACAGCCCCGCGACCTGGGGATGGCGTGGCCGCGTCAATGCTGCCGCAGGGATGAAGATGGCGCCGAAGCCGGATTCGGCGGAAGTACGGTTCCGGCAATCGGTCACTCGCATTCAGCAGACGTTGCCCGGTTGCATGGTCGTCTCGGTGATCAGCCTCAAAGGTGATGCTGGGAAGACCTCGACGACCATCGCCCTGGCGAACACCTTCGGCCGGCATCGCGGTCACGGCGTCGTCGCGTGGGATGCCAACGAATCCACCGGTTCCCTCGGAGACCGCGCCGCCCGCACCACCGATCCGGAGCTCGGTCCGTGGGACGTCCTCGAGAACGCCCACGCGCTCGCATCGTCTGATGCCGTCTCGGGGGAGCTGGGTCGCTACCTCCGCTTGCAGCCCACACACGATGAGGTCCTGGCCGCCGACATCTCCACCACGCGAGATCGCGGGATCGGCTGGGACGAATGCGCCGCCATCATGGCGGTGCTGCGCCGGCATCGGAATCTGATCTTCGTCGACACCGGCAACAACCCCGTCGCCCCGAACTGGCTGTGGGCGGTGCAGCACTCGAACCTGCTGGTCGTACCGCTGCCGCTCCGACGGGACATGGCGAAGATGGCGTTGCAGATGCTCGAAGGACTAGCCGACCGAGGGTACGGACATCTGGTCCGCTCGGCGATCATCCTCACCATCGTCACGCCCGGATCGGACCCGAGCCTGGAAGCGGACATCGAGGAAGAGTTCGGCCGACTCGGCGTCACGAACATCATCCGAGTGCCGTACGAGCCGTCGTTCGCGACAGGGGAGCGCATCGTCTACGACCGGCTCCTGCCGTCGACGACCGAGGCATACACCAACGTTGCCGCCGAGATCGCGGATTCCCTCGCCGCGAGTGTGTACGGCCGCGCCGCCGAATACGCCGACGCGTACGCCCCCGAACAGATCCGTCGACCACCAGAGGCGCCGCGCCGTGCTCCTACGCCGCGCGTCGCGGCGTACCGCGAATTCGACCCTGAGCGATACCGCGAACCAACACCCGAACCCACCTCACCGAAAGGACGTTTGCGATGAAAACCGTTACTCCACAGGCTGGCTCAGCAACATCGGCTACCACTTACTCGAAGGCGCCGCTAGTGCGGCGGGCATCCGCTGTGGCGATCACTCTTGCCGCAACCGCGGTCGTGCTCCTGCTCTCCGCCGGCGCCGCAAGCGCACAAATCCAGAACCCCATCGACGGAGTCAAGCCGGATCTCAGCGTCTTCGGGCCTGCATTCAACAACGTGTGGGTTCGCGTCATCGGCGGAATCTGGGCCGTTGCGCTCGGTGCGAGCGTGGTCAAGCTCATCATGGCGATCTACAAGATGCGCTCGATGAAGGCCGCCGGAATGCCGGCGGAAATGGCCGACGCCGGTCAGGACTTCAAAGTCGCCGGTATCGCATTCGGATGCCTGGCATTGGTCGGCATCATCACCGGCGCGATTCTCTTCCTGGTCGGCGGCTAGCCGACACATCCCCTGCGTACTCCTTTGCTTTCCAATGCTTTTGACGAGAAAGAGATCTGATCATGGCGAAAGATTTTTCACAGGTGGGATCGGGCAGCGGCCCGTCCTACGCGACCGGATCCCCGAGCAGCGGCCCGGCATCCGGACTTCCGATGTGGGTGAAACTGGCGATCGGGTTCAGTGTGCTCGTGCTGATCGTCGGTATCGTGGCGATCTTCACCTCGGGCGGTGACGATGACTCCAATTCCGGCGCCGACGCGATCCGCGCCGCACACGGACCGACCACCACGATCGACGGCGTTCCGGCCGGATACACCCGCGATCAGGCCGGGGCGCAGACCGCAGCAGTGAACTTCAGCCAGGCGAACGGGCAGACATACCAGGGCCGGATCGACGCTGCGAAACTCCGGGAAGTCGCCGTCTCGTCGAAGGCTACCGACGCTCTGAACACCGTCATCGACGTCTCGAGCGGCCGCACCGACTTGGGGAAGACCGTCAACAACGTGCCGCTGATCGTCACCGTCACCGACTTCACCCAGGATTCGGCCACCGTCTCCGTGTGGGGCATGGGAGTCAGCCAGAGTCCGGTCAGTGAGGGGAGCGACAAGGTCGGAATCCTGACCGTCTACGGAACCGACACGATCACCGTGGTCTGGGAAGACGGGGACTGGAAGGTCCAGGACTGGAAGTTCGTCACCGGTCCTTCCCTCGAAGATGCGCAGTTCCCCGCTACTGATTCGCCGCTCTCGAAGCCCGGCGCGAACGGCTTCTACACGTTCTACGTCAACTAGAAAGGGGGCCTGACTGATGTGGCGCAAACTAATTCTGACCGCGGTCGTGGCATTGTTCGCGATGCTCGGACTGGCA
>JBKKBA010000361.1:0-3586 GCA_046714275.1 Actinomycetota bacterium | reverse complement strand
TCCTTGGCTCGGATATCGTCGGCGGTTCCGACATCGCGCGCGCCGCGGCTTTGCTGCGGACCGCCATCGAGGGTTCCCCCCTTGAAGGCCGGCCGATCTTCGCGGGGTATCGCGCGCTTCCGTGGCCGTCGGATCCGGCCGTGGCGCTGTGGCACGGCGCGATGACGTTGCGCGAGTTCCGCGGCGACACGCACGTCGCCGTGTTGGTGTCGCACGGGCTGGGCCCGATCGACGCGCTGCTGCTGAACGCGCCGTGGGTCCAGGCCGACCGGCAGAAGTACCTGGGGACGCGCGAGTGGACGATGGACGATGCGCAGCCTGCGATCGAGCGCCTGATGATGAGAGCGTTCCTGGGCGCCGACGGCGCGCTGACCGAAGGTGGCATGAAGTTCCGCGAGATGGTCGAGATCGACACCGACCGGCGTGCCGCCGCGCCCGTCGAAGCGCTGACCCCGGCGGGTGCGGAAGAGGTGCTGGCGTTGATCGAGCCGCTCGGCCGCCGGATCCTAGAATCGCGCGCCGTCCCCGGCATCGTCGGCCGCGTCGCCCGCCTGACGTGACGGCCCGTACTCTGGCAGGCTCGTTGACGCCTGACTACGCGGGCCGGACGAAGAGGAAATCGCCGGAACCGATGGCGACGCCGCGGAGATCTTCGGCCAAGCACTGCGACGTTTCGGTTCCTGCGGTTGTGGACACGGCAACGAACGCGCCGAACCTTCCGGGGTCTCCGAACTGATCGGTGATCCGAAGGTAGAACCGCTGGGACGTCAGGGAATCCACGCCCGACGCGTAGAGGTCGCCGCCAATGGTGGTCACGTTGCCGCCTGGAGTGAACGCCATGCAGTCAAGCGCGATGACGACGATGTCGGCACCGGGCTGTGGGCGGTACGCCACGGTTCCCTGAACCAGCCCCGACGCAAAGCCCACGGCATTCAGCGTGATCGAAGCTCCATCGCCGAAGTTCGCCGTCCCTGTGGCGATGGCATTCTCACTCGTCCCGGACGCCAGGCCGGGCATGATCGCGGCAACGAACAACATGACGGTGGTGATCATGCGACGAAGCATCCCATCCCCTCTCTTGACCGATTGCTCCCTCCGGTCTTCGGTGCGGATTGGACGGATTCCTTGTTTCTGACGAATTTTCTATGCGGTGAAGCGGATCTAGGGTAGAGAAAGCCTGGAAGACGCGGTCCTGGGGATTGCCCAAGGATGCGTCGTGTGCTTTGCTTTGAACTTCACGCGAGACGCTGGGGGGGGGGTCAATGATCAGGCTGGCGATGGCACGCTCATTCGTTGTCGCGCTCGTTGCGAGCACGATCTCTGTAGTCACGGCCCCCGGGCTCAGCGCGAACGAGGGCTACTATCCCGATCTCCGGACGATCGTGCCTCATCACCTCCAACTTGTGAACTCGCACCAGCGGGAGCTGCTGCGGTTTTCGAATGGCTTCGTGAACCTGGGGGGAGGACCGCTTGCGCTTCGCCCCGATTTCCAGCCCACCGTGACGCGCGCGATCCAGGAGATCCGGGATCCCAGCGGTCAGGTCGTGGCGGAGCATCTCGTCGGGCAGTATGAATTCCATCCCCAGCACAACCACTGGCACATCGACAACATCGCGCTCTTCGAGGTCCACCGGGGTAGCCCCACCGGCCCGATCGTTGGGACCAACTCGATCAAGGTCGGGTTCTGCCTGATCGATTGGTACCAGCTTGAGGGAAATTCACCCACGACGGAGCGCACCTTCTTCGATTGCGCTCGGGGGTACCAGGGCAGCTCGGTCGGGTGGGTGGACCAATATCACCAATCTCTTGAGGGGCAGCAGGTCGACCTGACCGGCGTCCCCAGCGCCGACGACTACTACTTCGTCAGCACGACCAACCCGCTAGGCGCGAAGCTGGAGCAGGATTACACGAACAACACCGCATGGGTGAAGTTCCGCCTGTACTCGACCAGCAAGGGCAACAGGAAGATTCAAATCACCGACCACTCGCCGTGCGAGACACCGGCACTGTGCGGTGAGGGCGCGCCGAATCGCTGAGAGCGCACAACCCCCTCCAGCAGATCCTGCTTGAGAGGACCCCGATTGGGGTATCCGCTTCGATGAAGCTAGATAAACGATGCTGCTTCTAGAGGAGGTGCCCTGGTGCTTACCGTGCTTCTGATTGTGTTGGCCGTTGTGCTTTTGAGCGGCGGCGGGTTTTACTCACGGTCACGTCGCTAACCTCGCGAACGTCAAGGATGAAGCAACCGTAGCGAACGGTAACGAACTGCCTGAAACGACTGCCGACGTGGGATTCCGCGTTGCGCGACGAGTACTGACGGCCGGCCCTCAGGGGTCGGCCTTTCGTCGATCTACGCAAAGAAAAGAGGGGCGGGAGTTTCCCCGCCCCTCTGCGCTTGCGCTCCTTAGACGATCACCATCGTGACCGCGACCGAGGCGTCGCCGACGTTGCCGGCGATGTCGGTCGTGGTTGCCGTCACGTTGTACAGGCCAGGCAGCAGAGATGACGCATCGACCGACCACTGCTGGGCGGTCGTGCCGCATCCGGCCACGCAGGTCGCATCCAGCGTCGTTGAGCCGCTCAGCAACACGTTGACAAACGTTGCCTTCACGCTGCCGACTCCGGAGATCGCGTCCACCGATGTTCCCGTCACCGGCACGCCAAGCCGTGCCAGAACCAGCAAGTCCGGCGTCACTACGGTCGTCGGTTTCGACTTGTCGATGTTGATGTTCGACTCCGTTGCCGAGGCGCTGTTGCCGGCGTTGTCAAGGCACGTGCCGGTTGCCGACTGCCCTGCTCCTTCGCTGGAGACGGTCGTGCTCAGGGTGGAGTCCGCCGCGTTGACTCCCGAAGTCGCGTCGTTGCAGTCCCATGCGATCGTCACGTCGGTTTTGTTCCACCCGGCGCCGTTTGCCGGCGTTCTGGATGCCAGCGTGATCGCCGGGTTCGTCCTATCGATGTTGATGCCGGTCTCCGTTGCCGAGGCGCCGTTGCCGGCGACGTCGGTGCACGAACCGGTCGCGCTCTGACCGGCTCCTTCGCTGGAAACCGTCTTTGACACCAGGGCATCGACTGCGCCGGAGAGCGTGTCGGCGCACGACCAAACGATCGCAACATCGGTGTTGTTCCAGCCGTTGGCGTTGGCGGCCGTCCGGCTGACCAGCGCGATGACCGGGTCGGTCTTGTCGATGTTGATGTCGTTCTCGGTAGCCGACACGCTGTTTCCGGCCAGGTCGGCGCACGTTCCGGTTGCCGACTGAGCCACGCCGTCGGTCGTCAGTGTCGCCGCATGCGTGCTGCCTGCCGCGTCTACTCCCGAGGTCGCGTCGGTGCAGTCCCAGACTATCGCCACATCGGTGTTGTTCCAGCCGGCAGCGTTCGCCGGCGTACGCGACCCCAGCGAGAGCCCCGGAGCCGTCTTGTCGATGTTGATGTCGGCCTCGGTCGCCGACGCGGTGTTGCCGGCCAGGTCGGCGCACGAACCAGTGGCGCTCTGCCCGGTGCCATCGGTCGTTAGCGTCGCCGCAAGCGTGCTGCCTGCCGCGTCGACTCCCGAGGTCGCGTCGGTGCAGTCCCAGACGATCGC
>JBKKBA010000360.1:0-3823 GCA_046714275.1 Actinomycetota bacterium | reverse complement strand
ACCGCCCGCCGGGCCGTCGAGATCATGCGTCGTGTGGTCATCGAGCCACCCGATGCAACCGAACACCTGGATCGGCTGGTCCTAGCCGGAGAGTCCGCGGACTGGATCGCCGGCACCCGCGGCGCGGCTCTGGCCAAAGCCGCCAAGGCGCAGGCCGACGCGACGATCGGGCGAATCCGCCCCGCGGCCCGGCAAGTCACGCTCACCTCTCGCACGGGCAAGCTGCCGGTCACCATCATCAACGGCAACGTCAACAAGAACGGCGACCACCGCGTTCGCGTCCGGATCCGGCTTTCGTCGGCCAAGGTAGCGTTCCCCGAAGGCGCTCAGCGCGAGGTGGAGATCGGCGAGCGTCCCGAGACGATCACGTTTCCCGCAAAGGCTCGCGCGGCCGGATCCTTCGGCGTCGCCGTCGAGCTGCGCACGCCCGACGGAGCCTTCCCCTTGGGGGGAGGCGAGCTGGTGGTGCGGTCGACAGCCGTCAGCGCCGTGGCCCTTGTCGTCGTCGGAGGAGGCGTGTTGATTATTCTCGCCGCCTGGGTGCGGCGGGGCGGTCACCGGCGCGGAGGACGCAAGACCCGGCAAACAAAGCCTGAACCCGAAACCAAGAGCGGCGCGGAGAGCGGCGGCGCGGCGCAGCCTGCCTGATACCATCGCCGCCGATGGCCTCCACGGGCCCAGACTCCGATTCCCCGATTCCCGCAGCCGATCTTGCGGACGCGACTGCATCGCGATCGCTGGCGCGGCACACGGCGGTGATGAGCAGCGGAACGGCCCTCTCCCGCATCACCGGTTTCGCGCGGTTGTCGGTGATGGCATGGGCGATCGGCGGCGCGGAGTCGAAGCTGCCCGACACCTACAACCTTGCCAACGCCCTGCCCAACGTCGTCTACCAGTTGGTGCTCGGAGAGATCCTGGCAACGGTTTTTGTTCCGGTCTTCGTCCAGTACATCCACACCAAGGCGCGCGAAGAGGCCTGGCGCCTGGCCTCGACGGTCCTGAATCTGGCGTTCATCGTCGCCGGTGCCTTCGCCGTGCTGACCGTGCTGGCGGCTCCCTGGATCATCAAGATTTATACGTTCCGCGTCGCCGACGACGCGGTGCGCGCTGAGATGGAGGCGACCGGGGCCTTCTTCATGCGCATCTTCATGCCGCAGATGATCTTCTACGCGACGGGAGCGGTGCTGACGGGCCTTCTGAACGCGCACCGCAAGTTCGCGGCCCCGATGTTCGCGCCGATCCTCAACAACCTGATCGTCATCGCGACGTTCGTGACGTTCCGGATCATGCACGGCGGCGGCACGCCGAATCTGTCGTCGCTGACCGGCGCGGAGAAGTGGGTATTGGCGGGCGGAACGACCCTGGGAGTCGTCGTCTTTACCTCGATCTTGTGGCCGTTCGTACGGCGGCTTCCCGGTACCTACCAGCCGCGGTCGCTGGACTGGAGGCATCCGGCGATTCGCCACGTCGGCACGCTGGCCAAGTACTCGTTCGGGTACGTGATCGTCAACCAGATCGGGCTGTGGGTCGTCTACATGCTGGCCAACGGAACGCGCGGTGGGATCAGCGCCTTCCAGGCGGCGTTCATCCTGTACCAGCTCCCATACGGGATCTTCGCGGTCTCGGTGATGACGGCTCTGGTGCCGTCCCTCTCCGAGCATCATGTGCGCGGCGACCTTGCTCGATTCCGCGAAGACTTCTCGCTGGGACTGCGCACGACCGCATTCATTGTGCTGCCGGCCGCTGCAGGGTTCGTCGCGCTGGGCAGGCCGATCGTGCGCTTGCTGCTGGAGCACGGCGTGTTCGGCGCGCGCTCGACGCAACTGTTCGCCGACACCTTCGTCATGATGGCAATCGGCCTGGCCGCGTACGCCGCCTTCCAGCAGATCATGCGAGCCTTCTACGCACGGCAGGACACCAAGACGCCGTGGGTCGTGAACATCTTCGCCGTTGCTTTGAACACGGCCGTCAACATCCCGCTCTACCGGGCAATGGGAGTCCCCGGCCTGGCGCTCGGTCACACGATTTCCTACGTGTTTGCCGCCGTCTACGGAGGTGTGCTTCTGCGGAAGCGGCTGGGGGGCATCGACGGTCGCCGCCTGGCGTCCAGTCACCTGCGGATCGGCGTCGCGTCCATCGCCACCGCGACGGTGTCGTGGCAGGTCGCGCGGCTTGTTGAGCGTACGATCGGTACGCAGACGTTCGGCGCTCAGCTTCTGCAGGTTGGGGGGGCTGTCACGGCCGGGCTGCTACTCTACGCTGCGCTTGCCGTTGTGCTTCGGATCGACGAATTTCGGCCGCTCATGCGCATCGTGACGGGACGTTTCGGCAAGCAAAGGGCTGGGGAGGAAGGATGACCGGACAGCGCGGCGGTATCGTGACCGGCTGGCTTGTTAAGTTGGTCATCGGCTTGCTGGCAGTCGGCTTGGTGGCCTTCGAAATCGGCGCGGTCGTCATCGCAAAGGTCAACGTCGACGGCACAGCAGACACGGCTGCGCGGGAGGCGGCATTCATCTACGGCACCTCGCGCAACGTGGATATCGCCCGAGCCGAAGCCGAGAAGAAGGCGGCGCAGGCAGGCGCCAAGGTCACCGCGTTCTCGGTGTCACAGGACGGCCAGTTCGTTACGGTCACGGTCGAGAAGATCGCGAAAACCATCGTGATCCACAAGATCGGGGTGTTCAAGAACCTCCGCGTCGCACGCTCGACGCATACGATCAAGGTCTCGTGAGCGACCCCTCCGTCCGCGTTCGTACGGCTGCGTCCGGCGATCGCGAGGTGTATAACTCCTTCGTCGCGGCGATGCCGGCGGGCGACATCCTGCAATCCTGGGAATGGGGCGAGATCAAGTCGTCGGCCGGCTGGAAGCCCCGGCGCTACGTTGCCGAGCGCGACGGGCGCATCGTTGCCGCGGCAAGCGTGCTGCGAACGCGGCCTCTGCGTGGCGCCCCGGCGCTGCTGTACGCCCCTCGGGGGCCAGTTTTCAGCGACCCCTCGGCTGTATCGGCGCTGCTTGGGCGCATCCGCGATGACGCCGCAGGCGCGTTCGTCCTGAAGGCCGATCCTGCCGTGGAGCCGGGATCGATCGAAGAGCGGGCCCTGATCAATGCGGGTTTTCGTCCCGCCGGCGGCGGGGGTTTCGGCGGCGTGCAGCCCAAGGCGGTCATGGTGTTGGACATCGCCGCCGGCGAAGATCAGATCCTGGAAGGTTTCAAGTCCAAGTGGCGCTACAACATCCGCCTGGCCGAGCGAAAAGGCGTCGCGGTTGCACAGGCCGGACGCGAAGACCTGCCGCTCTTCCACGACCTGTTGCTGGAGACCGCCAAGCGCGACGGCTTCTTCGTCCGGGGGCGCTCCTACTTTCAGACGCTCTACGACACGCTGGCGCCGCAGGGAATGCTGTCTCTTTGGCTCGCACGGTATGAGGGACGGGCGATTGCCGGCGCGATCTGCTTCGCCTTCGGGCCCCGCGTCACCTATGTCTATGGAGCCTCGTCGAACGCCGACCGCAATGTGATGCCGAACCATCTGATGCAGTGGACGATGATTCGGTGGGCTCGCAGCCGCGGCGCAAAGATTTACGACTTTCGCGGCGTGTCGCCGGTGCGTGACGGAAAGCCGGCCGAGGGAAGCATCGCCGGGCTCAACCGCTTCAAGGAGGGCTTCGGCGCCCGCTACGTCGAGTACACCGGCGACCTGGACCTTCCGCTGCGGCCGCTGGGCTGGAGGGTGTGGACTGCCGGAGCCGCGGCGGCGATGCGCCTGTACAATAAGATAAAAGGTGGAGCCTGGAGCGCGGAATGAGCAACGAGGAGCACCCGAC
>JBKKBA010000359.1:0-2940 GCA_046714275.1 Actinomycetota bacterium | reverse complement strand
CCCTCCACGCCTCCGTCCGAGCGTGGCAAGGGCAAGAGCCCACGCAGCAGCACCGGCTCCACGTAGCAGCCGCAGCTCCGCCACGCGGCCTCCAGCAAAGCCCCTCACCCTGTTTTCCGGTTGAGGAACCCCACCCGGTAGCCTTACCGCTCCAATGAGCCTGATCCTGTCCCTCGACGTCGGCACGTCCGGCGGGCGAGCGCTCATCGCGGATTCGGAAGGGCGCCGCATCGGGTCCTCGGCCCGCCAGTGGCGCTACCGCACCGACGCCGAAGGTTTCCCAACTCTGGACACCGGCAGCGTCTGGGCCTCGCTTGCATCCGCAGCGCGCGAAGCCGTCCGGTCCTCCCTGGCGCGACCCGAAGCGATCGCCGTGATCGGCATCACGTCACAGCGCAGCGGAGTGGTTCTGCTGGACTCGTCGGGCTCGATCCTGCACGCAGGGCCCAGCACCGACGGCCGTGCCACGAAAGAAGGCATCGCCATGGAGCGGCAGCACGGCGACCTGATCTACGAAACGACGGGACGGCTGCCGGCATTCCGGTACCTGCCGGCACGGCTGGCCTGGTTCCGCTCGAACAAGCCCGAGATCGCTTCGCGCACGGCGCATGCGCTGTCGTTCGGCGATTGGATGGCCTACCGGTTAACGGGTGAGATCGCGACCGACCCGACGCAGGCGGCCGAGACGCTCTGCTTCGACGTCCGCCGCGAGATGTACAGCCAGACGCTATGCGATGCGCTGGAGGTCCCGGCACGCTTCCTTCCCCGTGTGATGACCGAGCCACTGGGCGCGCTGCCCGAAGACGTCGCCCGTGAGTTCGGTTTGCATCCCGGCACGCCGGTGGTGCGCGCCGGCGGGGATACGCAGTGTGCGGCCCTGGCCATGGGGATCGTGGAGCCGGGCGACGTGGCGATTACGGCCGGAACGATGATGCCGGTGACGCAGATCGTCCAGCCGGTCGTTTTGGATCCGCTTCGTCGCCTGATCACCTCGCCGCACGTTGTGGACGGCCGCACGATGCTGGAGTCGCACTGCGGCGAAGCCGGCGCCGTCGTCGACTGGCTCTTGGGGCTGCTGGGCGAAGCCGGCAACCATCTCTGGCTCGAGCAGGCGGCGTCCGACGCCGATCCCGGCGCGAACGGCGTGTCGCTGATCGACCCCGGCCCGACGCACATGGGCGACTTCCCCGTCATGCGCACCGGCGGCTTCGCGTTCCCGATCCCGGTGTCGCAACTGGCTCCGGGACGCGAAGACCTGGCGCGCGCTGCGCTGGAGGGTGTCGCCTATGCCGCTCGAGCCGGCATCGAATGGCTCCAGGACGCGTCGGGCATGCCGCCCGGAGATATCGCCGTGTGCGGCGGCGTGTCGCGAAGCCCGACTTTCGTCAAGGTGCTGGCCGGCGTGCTGGGTCGCGAGGTACGGCGCGCGCGCGAGCCCCACGCCGCGGCGCTGGGCGCATGCATCGTCGCCGCCACCGCCGCGGGATTGCATCCAAGCATCGGCGCAGCGGCGGCCAAGATGAGCGACCGTGGCGAAGTGGTCCGGCCGGACGCATCCTGGCTGCCGCTCTACGACGAGCTGTATCAATCTTGGCTGGGGCTACGTGCGCGCTACGAAGAGACGCGCGTGCGTGTTTCGGACCTGCGCGACTAGCCGAGCCGGCTGATGTCGGTTCGGATCGTCACGGATTCCGCTGCGACGCTGCCCGCGGACCTTGTCGCATCGCTGTCGATCGACGTGGTGCCCATGTATCTGAAGTTCGGCGACACCGTCTACCGGGACGGCGTGGATCTTCCGCCGGGGGACTTCTACCAGCGCCTGGCAACCGAGCAAGTTGCCGTTTCCACGGCCGGTGCCTCGGTCGGCGACTTTCACAATGCCTTCGACGCGGCGCTACGCTCCGCAGACGCCGTCGTCTGCGTCACGGTGGCATCGTTTGTGTCGGTCACGTTCACGTCCGCATCGCTTGCCGCGCGCGACTTCGCAGATCGGGTCACGGTGATCGACTCGGCCAGTGCGTCGATGGGGCAGGGGTTCGTTGCGCTGGAAGCGGCGCGCGCCGCGGCCGCCGGGGCGGGGGCGGACCAGGTGGCCGATGCCGCACGCCGGGTCGCCGCCCGCACACAGGTGGTCGCGACCATCGACACGTTCGAGTACCTGCGGCGCAGCGGCCGGGTTCACGCCCTGATGGCGTATGCCGGCACGGCGCTCGGCATCAAGCCGGTCTTCGCGTTCCGGGGCGGCAAGGTCGAGCAACTCGGCCGCCCGCGGTCGCGATCCCGGGCGGTCCAGCGAGTCGTCGATGAAGTCGTTGAGGCCGCACAGGCTGGGCCGCTATATCTAGCGGTTTGTCACGCGGCCGCCGAAGCCGAAGCGCACGCGTTGCTGGACCGGCTGGTGACCGAATGCAAGCCGGTCGAGTCACACCTGACGGAGTTCACTCCGCTGATGGGTGCTCACACCGGTCCCGGGCTGCTGGGCGCCGCGTTCTGCTCATGATCACCCGGGCGGGCGTATGACTTCCGGGATGGGCGTATGACCACCGGGGCTGTCGGCCTCCCTCCGTCGGCCGGCAGCGATCCGGACCGCTTCCGGCTGCGAGCCGTCATCGGCGTGACGTTCATCATCATGTTCGGCTTCGGGCTGGTCGTCCCGACGCTGCCGCTGTTCGCGTCCTCTTTCGGTGTCGCCGAAGCCGGGGTCGGGCTGCTGCTGACGGCGTTCGCCGGAGCCAGGCTGGCTGCCAGCCTTTTCACCGGATCGGTGCTGACGCACGTCGGTGAGCGGCGCACCGCCGCGCTGGGCGCGGCCATCGTCGGCGCGTCGTCGCTGTCGGCCGGTTTCGCGACCTCCTTTGTGATGCTGGTCATCCTGCGCGGCTTGGGCGGGATCGGCTCCGCATTCTTTATCGGCGCGCTCACGTCCAGCATCCTGGGCGG
>JBKKBA010000358.1:0-3669 GCA_046714275.1 Actinomycetota bacterium | reverse complement strand
ATGGACCTCTGTCGGGAGTCCAAACGAGGCAGAGACAACACAGTTGCAGCGGCACTCACGGACAATCCGGTACCGGGCCGGCAACGGGCCGCCGGCATGAAACCGCAGAGAGGGGGATTTCAAACAGACTGCGCGATTCAGAATCCTGCGGAAGTCCCGCACTTCGGACCGATTCCAATTTCACAAAAGACGATCCGGATTCCCCACGCGAAAGCGACATCTCGCCGGACGCACTAAAGGAAGCAGGTCAGAATTGGATTGATGAAAGACCTATCCGCCACCGATGCCGCTCGCAGGTTTTCCGCCGTTCTGGACCAGCTCGGCCGAGCGCGGAGCAGCCCCCGTGCCCCTCGTGTACTTAGCGGCCGACGCCTTCGTAGGAAAATCCCTGCTGTCGCAGGGTGTGCGGATCCAGCAGATTCCGGGCGTCGACGATGACCGACGCCTTCATCACCTGTTTCAGCCGGTCGAAGTCCAGCCAGCGGAACTCGTTCCATTCCGTCAGCAGCAGCACGGCGTCGGCGCCCTCGGCGGCCTCGATCGCCCCCGGCGCGCGCTCCAGCCCGAAGTGCTCATAGACCGCGTCGGCCACGACGGGGTCGTAGGCTCGAACCGAAGCCCCCCGCTCTTTCAGGTCCTGGATCACGGCCAGGGCGGGCGAATCGCGCACGTCGTCCGTGTTCGGCTTGAACGCCAGCCCCCAGACGGCGATCGTTTTACCGGCGACGCCGCCCGTGGCTCGATCGACCTTGTTGGCGATGATCTGGTGCTGCTTTTCATTGACCTCTAAGACGCCCTGCAGAAGGTCGAACTGGTAGCCGTTCTTCTGGGCGACGCTGATCAGCGCACGGCAGTCCTTGGGGAAGCACGACCCTCCAAAGCCCGGCCCCGGCTTCAGAAACTCAAAACTGATGCGAGCGTCGTAGCCCATCCCCAGCGCAACCTCTTTGACGTCGGCGCCGACCGAGTCGCAGATATTCGAGATCGCGTTGATAAAAGAGATCTTGGTCGCCAGGAAGGCGTTGGATGCGTACTTGATCATCTCCGCCGTCTCGGCGTCGGTGACGATCAGCGGGGCGCCCAGCGGGCGGTACAGCTCGGTCAGCATTCCGGCGGCGCGCTCCGACGAGGTGCCGATCACCACGCGGTCGGGATGCATGAAGTCGAACACCGCGGAGCCTTCGCGAAGAAACTCCGGATTCGATGCGACGTCAAGCTCGATGCCGGGCGCCAAGCGCTCGCGCACGATCCGTTCGACGCGCTTGGACGATCCGACGGGGATCGTGGACTTGTTCACGACGATCTTGTAGTCCTTGATGAGCGGCACCAAGTCGCCGGCGACCTGCTCGACATGCGTCAGGGCGGCGCTGCCGTCTTCGGCCGGGGGCGTCGGCACGCAGATGAAGATGAACTGCGCGGGAACGACGGCTTCGGCCAGCGACGTGGTGAACGTCAAGCGCCCGGCGGCAAGATTTCGCTCGACGATCTCGGGCAGGCCGGGCTCGTGAATCGGGATCTCGCCGGTACGAAGCTTCGCGATCTTCTCTTCGACGACATCCACGCAGATCACGTCGTGGCCCAACTCGGCGAAGCAGGATCCGGTCACCAGTCCGACGTATCCGGTCCCGACGATCGCCAGCTTCATACCCGTTCCCTCCAGTAGTCCAGCAAGTCCTTCAGCGTCTTTTCGAAGGGAATGTGCGGCTCCCAGCCCGTCGCCTTGCGGAACTTCGTCGCGTCGCCCTCCAGCCGCGGCACGTCGCTCGGCCGCATGCGCTCGGGATCCTGGCGGACCTCGACCTTGACCGTCGAGTAGTCCCGCAACGTGTCCAGCATGTCGCCGATCCGCCAGGCGTTGCCGCTGCAGATGTTGTAGACCTCGCCGGGCTCGCATTTCTCCAGACCGACGTCGTAGGCGTGGACGATGTCGCGAACATCGGTGTAGTCGCGATAGGCATCCAGATTGCCGACCAGGATGACGGGCTCCTTGTTCCCCTTTTCGATCTCCGCGATCTGCTTGGCGAAGCTGGATTCCGCGAAGACGAAGCCCCGGCGCGGGCCGGTGTGGTTGAAGGCGCGCGTCCGGACGATGAACATGCCGAACGACTGGTGATACTGGTAGCCCATCATGTCTTGGGCGACCTTCGACACGGCATAGGGCGACAGCGGCCGCAGCGGGTTGGTTTCCTTGATCGGGGTTTCATCGGGATGGACCAGGCCGTACTCCTCGGACGAGCCGGCGATCTGAATGCGGCACTCGGTCAGGCCGGCCTCGCGCACGACTTCGAACAGGTTCACCTGGCTCAGGAAGTTCGACGTCATCGTCTCGGCCCGGGACGACCAGGACGCCGGCACGTAGGACAGCGCCGCCAGGTGAAAGATTCGTTCGGGCTGGAACTCGGTGATCACCTTGCGCACGCCGACCTGGTCGCGAAGGTCGGCATCGAATAGCGCGACTCTGCCCTTGACGATGTCTAGGTTCTCGTCGCGCGAGCGCCAGCGGAAGGTCCCCGCCACCTCGTGCCCTTGCTCCAGGCTGTACTCGGCCAGATGGCTGCCGACGAAGCCCGTGACACCGGTGATCAGGACTCGCACGCGCTCACCCTCCTTGTTCTCGCCACAAGCGGCAACTACGGTCGGTTTCTGCGGGATTTCGCGGCATCCGGTCCTGCTCCGCGGAACATGAGCCTACCATGTGGTCCGTATGCGCCGGGGCTGGGAACGTGCGTTCCGGCCATGTTGCCGGCGTGTCCCCGGCCACTTTACCCGCGATGCGGGTGCTGCCGGCGTGCTGCCGGCGTGTCCCCGGCCGCTTTGTCCGCGTGTCCCCGGCCCCGCTGCCGGCGTAGCCCCTGCCGCGTTGCCCGCATGTGTCGGCCCGGCTACGATTTGGTTGCGGGAACCCCTGTTTCAGCCCTTTCGATGCCCGCGCCGGGTAGCCTGGAGCCGCCGTGAAGATCGCGAACATCGTGGGCGCACGCCCGCAATTCATCAAGGCCGCAGCGGTCTGCGCGGCCGCGCGAGCCGACGGGCGGATTGAAGACGTGCTGATCCACACCGGCCAGCACTACGACGCCGACATGAGCGACATTTTCTTCACGCAATTGGGCATCCCGCGGCCGGATGTTGAGCTGGGAATCGGCTCGGGGCCGCACGGGCAGCAGACCGGACAGATGATGATGGCGCTGGAGGGCACGCTAGCCGACATGGCGCCCGATGCCGTCCTGGTCTACGGCGATACCAACACCACCCTGGCCGGAGCGCTGACCGCGTCGCGCCTAGGACTTCCCGTCGCGCACGTCGAGGCCGGGCTGCGCTCGTTCAACCGCGACATGCCCGAGGAAATTAACCGAGTCATCACCGACCGGCTTTCGTCGCTGTTGTTCTGCCCGACACAAACGTCGGTGGACAACCTTGGGCGCGAAGGCATCTCCACCGGAATCAACTTGGTCGGTGACGTGATGATCGACGTGCTGCGGGGATCGGTCACGTGGGCGCGCATGTCGATCCTGGGAGAGCTGGGATTGCGGACCGGCGCGTACTACTTGATGACGCTTCACCGGGCCGGAAACACCGACGACGCAGAGCGCCTGGAAACGATCTTGCACGCCGTGGCCAAGCTGCCGCATCCCGTCGTCTTCCCCGTCCATCCCCGGACCAGGCTGGCGA
>JBKKBA010000357.1:0-6935 GCA_046714275.1 Actinomycetota bacterium | reverse complement strand
TGAGCGGCGAAAGAAGCGGGAAGGGTTATGGAAGGAGCGCTGCCGACGTTCCCGCGGGAACGTGGAGGGGGTGTGAGCGAGTGCGTGGCCAGGAGGGCGCGACGTTCCGGCGGGAACGTGGAGGGGGTGTGAGCGAGTGAGCGAGCGGCCAGGAGGGCGCGACGTTCCGGTGGGAACGTGGAGGGGGGTGACGGGGAGCCGATCTCTTTGAAGCGCTAGCGGGTGGTGCGGTTGCGGACACTGCGTACGGCTTCGGCGCGGAGGCGGCGCCATTCCCCGGACTTCGGATCCATCCGGCGAATCACCTTGGCGGGGACGCCGGCCACGATCGAGTACGGCGGCACGTCTTGGGTGACGACGGCGTTCGCGCCGACCCAGGAGTTCTCGCCGATGGTGACGCCGGGCAAGATGACCGCGTGCTCGCCGATCATGCATCCGTTCTCAAGGATCACAGCGGCGACGCGAAATGGCTGCTTCTTCAGGGGCCGCTCGGCGCTGGCGTGCTCGAACAGATAGTGGTGGTCCTCGATGCACACGCCGCTGGCGATCCCGACGTCGTCGCCCAGCACGATGCTACTCATGGCTCCGAAATGTGAAAACGAGTTGATGACGACGCGGTCACCGATCTGGATGCGCGCGTCGGCGGGCGGGAGCGCGGGACCGTCAAGATGCGGGTTGTCGGTGATGATCTCGATGCGGCAGTAGGGATGGATGAAGCTGTCCCGTCCGATGAAGAGCCGTTGTGGGTTCACGATCGACGACGGCATGACGACGACGGTTCCGGGCCCGGCGGCGCCCAGGACGGGCGTTTCCTGGCGCGCTTCGTACGCGTGGATCTTGCGGTGCAGCCGCGACAGGGCTTTCGCGATCGGTCGTCTCACAGCGCGGGATCCTACCGCGGCTATGGGCGAATAGCGCCGACGCTTAACGCATCGCCCCGGCCCAACCTTTGAGCCGTTTGAAAGATCGCCTTGCGAAGCCGCTCCTTCTTGCCCGGTCCAAAGTCGCGATGAAGGTTGTAGGTGCGCACGTAGACGGGCTTGAAGCCGCAGCGACGCACGACATCCTTCAAGGTCTTCGGCGTGAACTGCCAGACGTGCCCGGTCGGCTGGATGCCGTACCACAGGTCCTTTTCCCACTTGGCGCCGAATCCGGCGTAGTTGGGCGAGTTCGACAGATGGAGCAGCCCGCCGGGCTTCAGGAGCCGGCGGTACAGGCCAAGCTCTTCGCCGAAGTCGGGGATGTGCTCGGCCGTCGCCGACAACGAGATCACATCGAAGGATCCATCGGCGAAGGCGGCGTCCTCGCACGCGGCGTTGATGACGTTCAGACCTTGCTGCTGCGCGTACTCGCACGCCGCGGTGTTCAGCTCGACGCCGGTCGCGTCGTAGCCCAGGCCGGCGGCGATCCGGACCTGCGTGCCGATGTTGGCGCCGACATCCAGGAAACGCCCGGGTGGCGGAGCGATCTTCGCGATCTCTTGCACCGTCACCCGCAGGTAGTGCTCGTAGAGCTCCGGGTTTTTCAGATAGGACTCCAGGAACGTGTCGTCGCGAAAGATGTGATGCTCCTCGTGCGGAGGCTCGGGCCAGGTGCGGACCAGGCCGCACCGGCGGCACTTGTGCAGCTCGTAGTCCATCGGCTGCACATTCCAGGCATAGACGCAGTAGC
This sequence comes from Actinomycetota bacterium, assembly GCA_046714275.1. Classification (GTDB taxonomy): domain Bacteria; phylum Actinomycetota; class AC-67; order AC-67; family AC-67; genus JBKKBA01. The sequence continues at coordinate 5,264 of JBKKBA010000357.1, read as the reverse complement.
GATCGGACTTCAGCACGATCTTGTAGTCGCGCGATCCGCAGGGGCAGACCGGCGTTGCATGCTGCGTGTGCTTGTGCGTGGTGTTCATCGCGTGGCCTCCGCTTCGGCCCGAGCATACGTCTCTTCGAGCGTCTCGCCGCGCGTGCGCTCCCACAGCTTGGCCAGCACCAGCGTGCGGTTGAACGCCAGCAAGGCTGCTTCGATCGTGCCGACGTGGCCTTCGGTACGCAGACCGCTTCGCCAGTACCGCCAGAACGAGCGCGGAAACTCCGCGGCGATCGCGCGCTTGGTGGGAGCACGGGCGCCGCGCGCCGCCAGTTCGGCCGCTTCGATGCTGGAGTACCGGTTCACCTTGTCCACCAGATCGGTGACGGAGCGGTGCGTCAGGTGCACCAGCCGCTCTTTGAGGAGCCCGACTTCACCGTCAACTTCGATCACCTCGTGCACGCCTTGCGGAGCCAGCCGCGCCACGTCCCTGCGGACCAGCCGCACCGGGGCGTCGCTGCCGCCGAAGTGCCAGTCCAGCCACTGACCCAGCACCATGTTGCGGCGCGGGGTCTTGAAGCCCGCGTAGCGGCCGGCGGCCACCGCGCGCCGGACCTCATCCGCCAGCGCGGGGGTGACCCGCTCGTCGGCGTCTACGAAGAAGACCCACTCGCCCAGAGCTTCGGCGAGGGCAAAAGTGCGCTGGCGCGCGAAATCATCGAAGGGGCGCTCCTTGATTCGCGCGCCAGCGTCACGTGCAATGTCCTGCGTACCATCGGTGGAGCCACCGTCAACAACCAGAACTTCGTCGGCGAACGCGCATGACCGCACGGCGGCGGCGATCATGCTCTTCTCGTTCAGCGCCAGGATGACGGCCGAAACCTTCACGGTGTCCTCCGGGCGTAGGCTTTGATCAAGCCGCCGCGTCCCAGCTTGCACCAGGTTTTTTCCGCGACAATCAGAACCTTGTCGGTGATGCGGCGAACCGGCTTGGAGCCAAGAGCCGGATACCGCTTGTACAGCGCCAGGTCCTGCACGAACGCCTCCGGAGGCTCCCACGTATAGAGACGCTCGACGGCGAAGCCGCGGCGCTGCAGCGTTTGCCGCATGGAATCCGGCGTGAAGTGCCACACGTGCTGCGGCAGCAGCAGCCACGACCAGTCGCGGCCGGCCTGCCGAGCCATGACGCTTGCGATGTTGGGAGACTGCAACGCCAGCAGTCCGCCGGGCTTGAGGACGCGGCGAACCTGCGCCAGGAAGTCATCCACGGCGGGAACATGCTCAAGAACGTCCCACAGGCAGACGACATCGAATGACGCGTCGGGCAGTTCCGTCTGATCCAGCGTTCCGGTGCGCACGTCGATGCCGGAGGCGCGCGCGTCACGCGCGGTCGCATCGGTCGCTTCCACTCCAGTCGCGCGCCACCCCCGCTGCGCCGCGGCCTCCAGGAACCAGCCGTACGAACAGCCGACGTCTAAGATGCTGCCGCGCGGAGCAAGCCCTTCGATCTCTGCCAAGTCTTTCTGATATCGAGCCAAAAGCGCGTCTTTCATCGACCGGTACCACTGGTTGTATTCCTCGCCGCCGTACATCGATTCGTTGTCGGCCAGCGCCGCGCCGGCGTCGGGATCCCGGTCCAGTGCGCGCAAGCCGCAGCGGCAGCGCACCAACCGGTGCTTGCCGGCGTCTAGGTCTGCTTTCCACTCGGCTCTTCCGCACGCCGGGCATCGCAACGTGGTCGCCACGGTCACGCACCGTCCTCCCAGCGAAGCGCGACGGCTTCGACGATCGAGCCGCGCCCGAGCGCATCGGCGCACATCGCGACGGCCGCGCCGGCGGGGCCGCGCAGGCGGCGCGGCAGGCGCCGTCCGATCCGGGTTGCCGCGACGATGTCCACACCGTCGTGCAGTCGCGGGCTGCGGGCGCTCCAGGTTCCGATCTTGACCGGACGGAACCCCACCCCCGACAGCAGGCGACCCAGCGTGTCCGGGGTGTACCACACACAATGCACCGGCGGAATCCAATAGTTAAAGCCTTCGCGCTTGACGCGCGCCAGAAGCGATGCCGGGTTGGGCGTCTCGATCAGGATCGCGCCGCCGGGCTTCAGCAGACGCTTGCACTCGGCCAGCAGCGCTCGCGGATCGATCAGGTGCTCCACAACCTGCAGCAGTGAGATCGCATCGAACGAGGCTTGGGGAAAGCTCAGCTCTTCCAGAAGTCCGCGGTGCGCTTCGAATCCCTTTTCGCGAGCCTGCTGGACCGAATACGGGGACGGGTCGACGGCGACGGCCTCCCAGCCGCGGGCGCGTGCCGCCTCAAGCATGTAGCCCAGGCCGCTGCCCACATCCAGCAACCTCCCAGGACCACAGAACTTCTCCACGTCGTAGAGACTGCGGTGGTTCTGCTCCAGCAGCTCGACGCGAAGGCCGGCGGCTTCGCCGTAGATCGTGCCATCATCGAAGACCTCGATGAGCTGCTCTTCTTCCGGCTGGGGCCACAGCGTGCGCAGGCCACAAACGCAGCGATGAATCTGGTAGTCGCCCAGCCGAAGCTCAAGGCGCCGCTCGGCCGCGCCGCAGACGACGCAGGGCCGCGCCGCCGCCGTGGCTGCCAGGTGCTTGCTGCTACGCACGCTGCAACGCCCCCTTCACCATCAGGCGCACTTCGGCGATCTCGCCGGTCACGGCCAGCAGGCCGATGTAGGAGAGCCCTCCGAAGGCGGCCAGCGCCAGCAGCGACGGAACGCCGTGGACGACGCTGTAGCTCATGACCCAGACGGCGATCGCGGGAATCCCGGCGATGATGGCAATCTTGATCTGGTCGCGCACGAAGCGGATCTTGACGACCTTATTCATCTCGATCACCGACATGATGCTGAGCGACGACACAAACACCATTGCCAGGGCGAAGCCGTTCATTCCGATCCACCGCGTCAGTGGAACGGCCAGCGCCCAGCCGGCGATCGCCCAGACCGTCGTCAGCTTCAGCACGACCTTCGCGCGGCCGACCCCGTGCAGCGCCGACACCATCACGCTGGAGTACGACGCCGCCAGAATCGGCACGCACAGCATGTAGAACGAAGGAAGGCCCGGCGCCCACTTGGGACCGTAAAGGAATCGAACGATCTGATGCGCCAGCGCCATCAGCAGGAACGTGACCGGGAACACCGTCGCCGAAATCCACTTGATCGACTTTTCAACCGAGTCCTTCAGCGCCGGCAGGTCGTGCTGCAGCCGCGCGTAGGTCGGGAAGGTGACGCGGGACACGATCACCTGCAGGAACAGCGCATTCGTTGCCAGCCCGACGGCCCAGTTGATATAGCCGACGGCTTTGGGGCCGTGCGTGTAGGCGACGAAAATCGGCACGAAGTTGTCCTTGAGCTGGATGACCAGACCGTTGAGCTGGTAGGGAATGCCGAAGGACAGCAAAGACTTCAGACGCGCCCGATCGAAGCCCAGCCGAGGTCGCCACGGAGACATGATGTTGACCAGAACCGTGTGCAGCACGCGGCTAACCAGAGACGCGATGACAAACGCGATCACGTGCAGGCCGGCGGCTGCCAGCGCGACGGCCAGTGTGACGTAGACCAGTTGCGCCGCCAGCTCGGCGTTCGCCTGTTCCTTGAAGCGCAGATGCCGCTCCAGATTGATCGCCGGAACCACGGCGAAGCTGGAGATCATCACCGTGGCCGCCAGGATCATGACGGCTCGCGAGTACTGGGGCTCCAGGTTGTAGATGCCCACCAGCTTCGAGGCCATCAGCACCAGGCCCAGCGTGATTGCGCCGTCCACGATCAGTCCCAGGGTGAACGCCGCGCGAAGATCCTCTTCGGTCAGCTTTTGCTTTCGCTGCACCAGCGCCGCGCCCATCCCCATGTCGGCAAGGAACGCGGCGATCAGCACCACGAAGTTGACGATGGCGAAAAGGCCGAAGGATTCGGGAGCCAGGATTCGGGCCAGCACGATGTTGCCGGCAAAGGTCAGCGCGCGCAGGCTCATCGTCCGCAGCAGGACGGCGCCGATCCCCTTGACGGCCAGACGCCGGACATCGTGGGCGCTCATATCGGGGTCGTGATCGGCGGCCAGCGTCGCAACGCCGGAGGCCTCCGCCGTGTGCTCCAGCAACTCTTGCTCGGCCGTGGTCATGCCGGCTTCGGCGTCGGGCGTCAGGCCCATCGGCCCGACGACGCCGGGCGTCTCTTCGCCGTGACCGGCGGACTGGAGTGGATCCGGCTTAGCCAGCCATCCGCACATGCGGAGTCTCCCTGCCGGCCGCATCACGGTAGGCCTGCTCGATGGCGTCCACAACGCGCTCCCAATCGAAGCGCTGGACGGCGATGTCGCGATTGCGCCGCCCGATCGCGACGGCTTCGTCGCGACGGATCAGCGTCTGAAGCAACGCGTCGGCCAAAAGGCGCGCGTCGCCGGCCGGTACCAGCCGGCCGTTCTGTTCGTGGCGGATGAAGCCGGGAATGCCGCCGGCGGCGGTCGCAACGACCGGCCGCGCACTGGCCATCGCTTCCAGGATCGTCATGCCGAACGGCTCGCCCAGCGACGGCTGGCAAAAGACGCGCGCCCGGGCGAACAGCGCCGGCGCATCGTGCGGCGCCACGGATCCCAGCCATTCGATCGCGTCGCCGACTCCCAGGCTCTGGGCTTTGGCTTGCAGCGATCCGGCCAGGTTTCGCGGATCGTCGCCGGCCACGAGCAGTTTTACTTTCGGAATGCGCTGGCGCAGCACCGGCAGCGCGTGCAGCAGAGAATCGAATCCCTTGCGCGGCAGCAGCACAGAGAAGAACAAGATAGTTGGGTCCTCCGGCAGCGGGGCCGGGGTGAAGCGCGAAGTGTCCACGCCGTAGGGAACCTCCACACAGCGCGGGTGAAGGGCCGGATCCAGCGCCAGCTTCGCGGGGTTACCGGTGACCAGCAGCCGCGACGCGCGCTCCAGCGTGCGTTGATGCAAGCGCCGCTCGACGCGAGTCAGGCCGGTTCGCACCATCGCGCTGACGGCACGGTTGCGCGGGACGGCGCCGCCGTCGGCCGCCGGCCAGGGAAGCATCAGGGGGCCGACGACCAGCGGAGCGCCTTCGGCCATCGTGTAACCCTCAGACGTTGTCAGCGGCAGCAGCAGATGCTGCACGTCGGCTCGGTCGCGAACGGCGATGCGAGCAGCGCGGCGTGCGAAGGCCAGGCGCGACAGCGCGGCGCCGGGGGCATGCGCGCTGATCGTGCGGAGCGTCACGCCGTCAATCTCGCCGTCGTGCTCGGTGCAGTAGGCGA
>JBKKBA010000356.1:0-4735 GCA_046714275.1 Actinomycetota bacterium | reverse complement strand
TCCCAAGGGCGGGCCGTGCAGCGGCTTCGACGCCACAGGCCGCCTGCCCGTACCCGGCACGCAGTACGTCGGGCACCTTGTAGGAGGGCTGTCGCTTCGTTGAGCGGCCGGAGGAGGGCCAAGGCTTCTCCACAAACCAGGGACTCGCTCCGTGTGACGGGCAACCTCGGCTCACGGACGACCCGGCATCGTGAAGGATTCCTGGCTCGCGACGGGGAACTCATGTCATGGTGAGAGACATACTTCGTTGGGCAAAGACTCCGGCCGTTCTTGGGGTCTGCTACCTGATTCTGCTATCGGCTGTGATGCTCGCCGCCACGACCCCCGGCGTTCGCTCGATTGAGCCGTTCCGGGGGAACGCGAAGCTCGCCTTGGGAGGACGGACGGGCATCGCGCCGCTGACGCAACGGTTCATCGATCGCGGCCTCGGCCCAGGATCCTCGCTCGTGCCGCAATCAAATGAGCTGCCCGGCCCAGACAGATCCGGCCGTGCCGGGCCCGACGGCGGCCAGATCGTCGAGCATCCGCTGATCAACGACGATCGTGCGAACGCCTATTCCGTGTCGCGCCTGCCGTTCACGGCTCGCTCGTCGACGACCGAAGCCGGACGGGAACCGGGCGAGCCCGCCTGCGGTCCGCAGGTGGCCGGCGGCTCCGTCTGGTACCGCTACCGCGCGATTGTGAGCGAACGGCTGCTTGCCGACACGTTCACCTCGAACTATCAGACTGCGCTTGCAACATATCGGGCCGAGGGTGACGCGTTGACGCAGCTCGCGTGCGATTACGACTCGGCAGGCAACGCGCAAATCGCGGTGCCGGTATCGGCCGGCGCGACCTACCTGTTTCAGATCGGAGCCGCGGCCCGTGGCGGAGATCTGGTGTTCCACCTCGGCCGCTTCGGCACGATCTCTCTCGCAAGCGTTTCGTCGGACGGCCGCCACGGCAACGACTGGTCGGACCAGCCTTCCCTCTCTTACGGCGGTCGTTACGTCGCGTTCGCTTCCCTTGCAACGAACCTCACCGCGGCGGCAACAACCCCGTCGTGCCTGCCTTGGGACGTCGGACCGTGCCCGAACGTTTACCTCCGCGACCGTGTGACCAAGAGCACGCGGCTCGTGTCGATCACATACGATGGAACACCCGCCAACGCTGAGAGCTTGCGTTCCGCCGTATCGGATAACGGCCGTTACGTTGCGTTCACGTCGAGAGCCTCGAATCTGGTGCCGGGAGACACGAACGGAGTCGGGGACATATTCGTTCGCGACATGATCACCGGCAAAACCGAGCGGGCGTCTGTGACCTCCCTCGGCGAGCAAACGGCTCCAGACCCCACTTCGGATCCGGACGTGTTCCTCCCCGGCAACGATCGTTCTCTGGGCGACTCCCACGGCACCGACAACCCTGCGATGTCGGGTGATGGGCGATACGTCGCCTTCGATTCGAACGCACCCAACTTGGATCCCCGGGACACGAACGGAAGCAGCGACGTGTTCGTGCGCGACCGCGTTACCGGCACAACGTCGCTTGCATGTCTCGACGATCGAGACCAGCCGGCTCCACGAGGCTGTGCGCTCGAGGGGGTATCGCGCAACGGCCGGTGGGTCGTGTTCGATACGGTCGATCCGATGACCGCCGACGATCACGACGACGCGTACGATGTGTTCGTTCGTGATCTTCGCTTGGGAACGACCGAACGAGTCAGCGGCGCCCCCGGGGGAGAGGCGCCCAACGGCAGCGCGGTCGCCGGTGCTCCGGTCCCGCAGAGACCCATCTCGGATGATGGGCGCTTCGTCGTCTTCGGCTCGAGCGCCTCGAACCTGGTGCCGGGTGACACGAATGCAACTACCGATGTCTTCGTGCGCGATCGCGCGACTCGGCGGACCGAGCGGGTATCGGTCTCGTCGTCGGGGACGCAGGGAATCGGGGTTCAGGTGGATCAGTTTGGCGGCGCCTGGAGTGTCTCGGGTGACGGTCGCCACGTCGCTTTTGGTTCCAGCCTCACGGGCCTTGTTCCCGACGACGCCGACCGACGGAACGATGTGTTCCTGCGTGATCGATCGACCAAGACCACGATCCGCCTGTCGTTCGGTGAGGGAAGCGATGGCGATGGCCACAGCGATTCGCCTCGCGTGTCGGGTGACGGTCGCGCGGTGGCGTTTGACTCGCGGCTGGAGTTGACCGACGACGATGGGAGCGAACGGAATAGCTTCCAGCAAGTAATAGTGGATGTTTTCGTCTACCAGCGGAGCCAGTGACATCAGAACGCCGGCGAAGGTTCTGCGGGATCTCCCGGTTCTGTGGAAGATCCTCGTTCCGTTCATGGCCTTGATGCTTGTGCTGGGCTGGGTCGGAACGTTCTTCATCGTGCGCAATCTCAGCTCGCGCGCCGAAGTCGCGCTCGACCAGGACTTGGGGCGCCGCATGCTTGACGTCCGAGCATCGCTGCAAGCCCGCGAGCTTTACCTGCTCGAATCGGCAAATCTAGCCGCGAACCTCCAAGGAATGGGCGCCGCCGCCCGGCGGGACGATCGCCCGGCGATCGCCGGCCTGATGCGTTCTGTGCTCGCGCTCAAGACCGATGTCGGCTTCGTCGGCGTTGTCTCTTCAACGGGCCGCGCGCTAGTCGGCTTCGAGAGAGACGCCGGTGGGGCGCCGAGCGCCTCCGCGCCGGAGCGATGGACGCAGGTCGCATCGCTGGCACCGCGTTCGGATACGGAAGCGTCCGCGAAACTCTCGCAGATCGACGGCAAGCCGCTGATCGTGATCGCGGCGCCGATCTGCTCGGGGACGGACCGATGCGAGCGGGCCGGCGTCGTCGTGGTCGGGATCGGCGTAGACGTTCTGGCACGAGACGCGATGACCGGCTCGAACAACGGGGTGTTGCTGGGAGGAATCGCTCTGTTCGACGAACGGGGAGCCCGGCTGGCGGGGCAAGGCGACGCAACGCCGGCGCACCTCCGCGTCGGGGCGGGAACGACGCTCGAGCGACGGACCGAAGCAATCGGTGGAGGCGAGGTCGTGACGCTCGTGGCTCCGTTCGAGATCCAAGATCGCGAGATCGGATTTGCGGCCGTGACGCTGCCAAAGGATCCTGCGTACGCGTCCGTGCGTGGTACGGGGAACCGCCTCGCGCTCATCCTGCTCTCAGCAATGCTCGGCGTCGTCGCACTCGGCGCCTTGCTCTCGCGGTTCATCCTCGCGCAAGTCCGGCCGCTGGTGCTCACGAACCGAGCCCTCGAGCAGGGAGTGCTCTCGGCGCGAACGCCGGTCCTCGGCGACGACGAGCTGGGCGAGCTCGCTCGGGGCATCAACCGGATGGCCGAGAGTCTGCAAGAGAGCCACGAGAGCCTCCAGCAGAGCCACGAGACGCTCGAATCGAAGGTTAACGAACGAACGCTCGAGATCGAGCGGCTGCTCCACGAACGGTCGGACTTCTTCGCCTCGCTCAGCCACGAGCTTCGCACACCGCTCGCAGTGATCCTCGTCAAGACCGACCTCCTTCTCGAATCGGCGGCCGGAGCGACCAGCGGCAAAGTCCGCGACCTGTCCACGACGATCCGTTACTCGGCGGATCAGGTGCTGTCGGTCATCAACGAGATTCTCGACCTGGCGAAGGCCGAGGGCGGCCACCTCGACGTCGTAATCGAAGATGTTGCTCTCGATGGGATTCTCGACGAGCTGGGCGGCACGATCGACAGCCTGGCGCGAGCGGCGGGGCTGACTGCATCCGTCGAGTTGCCGTCCGGTGTGGCACACATCCGTGCCGACCGCGCGCACCTTCGCAAGATCATTCTCAACCTCGTCGACAACGCCGCCAAGTACACGCCGGCGGGCGGACACATCGCCGTCACGGTCGCGACGCGCGCGGACACGGTGGAAATCTCGGTTGCCGACACCGGCGTCGGAATCCCAACGGGCGCGCGCGAGCGAGTCTTCGATCCCTTCTATCGCGTCGAGGGGACGCGATCACAGCGCGGTCAAGCCTCGACCGGCCTGGGGCTCGCGCTCGCGAAACGGCTGGTCGATGCGCAAGACGGATCGATTAGGTTCACCAGCCGGCCGGGACGCGGCTCGACGTTCACCGTCACCCTCCCGCGTGCCGCGAAGATCCCCGCCACCGTCACGGCATAGCGGGGGGACCTGCTCGGGACGCAGGTGCGTCTGGATTCGTGACCGTATTTATCGGTGGAGGTACTTAGTACGTTTCGGCGATGACCGGGCGGTGATCGGACGCCGTGACGACGCCGACGTGACAAGAGTCGATCTCGATACCGCGCACCAGGATGTAGTCGATGCGCCGGTCGGGGCTGGTGGAGGGGAACGTCTTCCCATCGTCCTCTCCTGAAATCTCAAAGGCATCGGTGAATTGGGACAGCAGCAGCGACACTGCCGGCCCGTCGGCGCGCTCGTTCAGGTCGCCGGCAAGGATCAGCGGCCCGGAAGACGGCAGCGCGTCCAGGATCTCTTGCGCATGACGCAGTCGTTGCTCGGCCACCATGCCCAGATGCGTCGTCGCGACGAACAGACCGGCGGCGTGGGTCACCAGAAGAGAGCGCGCCTCCAAACCGGGATCTCCCGACAGCCGCACCAGCCGTTCCTGGCGCGGCCGCTCCCGCGCCATCACGACGTTGCCGAACCGGCCGAACAAGCCGATGCGCCGGGACGGTCCGAAGGCGGCGCGGCGCCCGGTCAAGCGCTCGATCGTGTTCAGTTGCTTCTGATGGACTTCGTTCAG
>JBKKBA010000355.1:0-5722 GCA_046714275.1 Actinomycetota bacterium | reverse complement strand
CCCCACGCCGCCGCGCTCCGAACCGCGGGCTTCGCCGACGCATACCGCGGCCTGGTCCTGCGAAGCTGAAGGCAGCCAAAGTCCCTCTTACGGAAGTCAGGGCCGATAGGATCGGCGCGACCGGCTGTGGGCCGCACGGGGGTGGGTGAGAAGGTGACTGATCTTCCTGGAGGGACGGTTACGCTCCTCCTGACCGACATCGAAGGCTCGACGCGCGAATGGGAAGGAGATCCCGCGTCGATGCGTTCGGCCGTCGAGCGACACGACGAGCTTCTACAGGATTGCATCAAAGAGCATTCGGGGTCTGTTCTCACCAGCCATGGCGAGGGAGACAGCTTTTTTGCCGTGTTCCATCGTGCTTCCGACGCTGCTGCTGCGGCAGTTGCGATCCAGACGACACTGGCGAAAGAGGACTGGCCTCAGGGGATCCAGATTACGGCAAGGATCGCGGTTCATACGGGGGAGGCCGATGGTGACTTCCGTGGCCGGACGGCGAACCGGTGCGGCCGGCTTCGCTCCCTCGCGCACGGTGGGCAGGTGCTTATATCGGAGACGACCGCGGGCCTTGTGCGCGACGATCTTCCGAAGGGCGTCGGCCTATTGGACCTCGGGCGATATCGGATTCGCGACGTCGAGCAACCGCAGCGGATCTTTCAACTGATCGTTGATGGACTCCCCCCTGTGTTTCCCGCATTGCGCGGTCAGGCTCACCGGCCAAACAATCTTCCGGTCCAGTTCACCAGCTTCATCGGCCGGGAACGCGAGACCGATCGGGTCGGGGAACTGCTGGCCGGGGCACATCTGGTAACGCTGACGGGCAGTGGTGGTTGCGGCAAGACACGTCTGGCTCTGAATGTTGCGGCGACGGTGCAAGACCGGTTCGCGGACGGTGTCTCGTTCGTCGAACTTGCTTCGGTGCGGGAACCGGAGTTCGTACCGCAGGCGCTCAGCGTCGTTCTTGGGCTTCGCGAGCGCGCCGGACAAACGGTAACCCAGTCGATCATCGACCACCTGGCCGATCGTTGCGTTTTGCTCGTGCTCGACAACTGCGAGCACATCCTCGACGCGTGCATGTCGCTTGCGGTTTCCCTTTTGCGCGCATGTCCCGAGCTACGGATTCTTGCAACAAGCGTCGAGCCGCTGAGCGTCGACGGCGAAGCGGTGCTTCGCGTCCCGTCGCTGTCGCTGCCCCAGGACAAGCAGGAGATGAAGCACGCCGACCTTGTGCAATATGAGGCTCCGCGCTTGTTTATCGATCGGGCAACGCTCGCCGATTCGAATTTCGAACCGACGGCTGAGGACGTGGACGCTGTTGCTCGGATCTGCCGCCGGCTGGACTGCATCCCACTGGCGATCGAGCTGGCCGCGGCGAACGTCAAGCTCCTTTCTTGCCACGAAATCGCGAAACGGCTGGACGATCGGTTTCAACTCATAACGCGTGGGAGTCGCGCGGCGCCGGCTCGTCATCAGACGCTCATGGCGACGGTGGAGTGGAGCTATCAGCTCTTGAATGATGCCGAGCGGGCGTTGCTCCACCGATTGTCGATCTTCGTTGGGGGGTTCACGGTCGACGCCGCGGAGGAGGTGTGCGGCGCCGATGACTCACCGGTTCTCGAGACCCTTGGGCGACTCTTCGACAAGTCGTTGATCGTGCGGGATGCCACCGACGACCGGTATCGGATGCTGGAAACCGTGCGACAGTTCGCCGTCGCGAAGCTCACCGATTCCGGTGAGGGGCCGGATGTGGCCGGGCGCCACCTGACGTGGTTCGTGGCTCTGGCCGAGCGAGGAGAAGAGGAGATTCGTGCCGACCCCATCCGCCGGGTGCGAGTGCTCAAGCGCGAGCAAGACAACGTGCGCGCCGCGGTGGAATGGTCTCTTACCGAAGGGTTGATCGGGCAAGGGATGCGGCTGTGCGGTGCGCTCGCTATGCACTGGGGTCGGAGAGGCTACGCGAGTGAAGGCCGCGGTTGGTTTCAACGATTGCTGTCTGCATCGGGCGATGTCGCCCCGGCGACGCGCGCGTTCGCTCTCTCCCGAGCTGCACATCTTGCAAGGGGTCAGAACGACTTCGAGGTTGCGCGGATCGGGTATTCCGACGCCCTAGAGATCTATGAGGGCATCGGCAACATGCGTGAGGTGAGCCATTGCCTCAATGGGCTTGCGATGACCGATCTGGGACGGGACGATCTGCCGGCCGCCCGCGCATTCTGTCAGCGATCGCTCCACATTGCGCAAGAGTTCGGCTTTTCCCTGCAGATCGTAGTTGCGCTCAACACCCTCGGTGAGATCGCTCGAGCACAGGGAGACCCGGCGGCGCGTGGCTTGTACGATCAGGCTCTTGCCTCCGCGCAGGCAGCCAAGTTCACCCCCTTAACGATGATTGTTCTTACCAACTTGGCCCAGCTTGATTGTGCCGACAACGACTTCATCACCGCGGAAGCCCGCTTGCGCGAGACAATCACCATCGCCGTGGAACTCAACGACAGGTATGTGCTGGCAACTGTGTTCGACGGGCTGAGCCTGGTCGCTTCGGCGGCAGGTCGATTCGAGCAAACCGCTCGCCTGCTGGGGGCCTCGGAAGAAGTCAGCAGGGCCATCGGTGTTCCGAGGGGCTCGACCGACGAGGTCACCTCGAGCCGCGCAGCGACGCTGGCTCGTGAAGGCCTCGGTGATGCGGAGTTCGCGCGACTCCACGCCGAGGGCGCGGCTCTCAGCCTTGAGGATGCGATTGACGAGGCTCTCAAGTGATGGAGCGCCCTCCGGTTCGATATGCGCGCAGCGGTTCCGTCCAGATCGCCTACCAGGTGACGGGCGACGGGCCATTCGACGTGGTGATGGCGCCGGGAACGGTGTCGCACCTTGACTTGGCCTGGGAATCTGCGCGGTATCGCCGGCCGATCGAACAATGGAGCGCGGTCGCTCGATTGATCCGGTTCGACAAGCGAGGGACGGGACTGTCGGATCGCCCAACCGACGCGGCGACGCTTGAGGAGCGGAGCGACGACATCCGGGCTGTGATGGATGCGGCCGGGATCGAGCGCGCGGTTGTGTATGGGTTCTCGGAGGGCGGGCAGATGGCGTGCATGTTCGCAGCTCTCTACCCAGAGCGCACGACCGCGATCGTCACCTGGGGCACGATGGCGCGCTGGGTTCAAACGGAGGACCATCCGTGGGGGATGACGCGGGAAGAGGCCGCCGAGCTGCTCGTCGATCTTGAGCGCAACTGGCCGTCGGATTGGTACGTCCGGGGCCCGGGGATGGGTATGGGCAAGGACGCCGATCCGGAGGCAGTCGCGTCGGTCATGCGCTACGCCCAAGCGGCGGCGAGCCCCGCCGCAGCGGTTGCGCTTGAGTCCATGAACAACACTGTGGACATCCGCGATCTGGTGCCGACGATTTCGGTGCCCGCGCTGGTGATGTGCAACTCGCACGACCCCATGGCCCCAGCCGACGGTGTCCGAGCCATGGCCGCAGCGATCCCGGGTGCCCGCTTCGTCGAGTTTCCCGGAACGAGCCACGCCGTCGGGGACAACCTCGACGCGGTGATCGCAACTGTTCAAGAGTTCGTCACGGGACGCCGGGCGCCAACACCGACGAACCGACGCCTGCTGACGATCCTCTTTCTGGACGTCGCGGGGTCAACGGAGCGCGTGGCCCAGATCGGCGACGAGGCCTGGCGCGAACTCCTGGCGGCGCACTACGCACGCGCCGAACGGGAGATCGTCGCCCACGATGGACGGGAGGTCGATCGAGCCGGCGACGGCATGGTCGCGGTGTTCGAAGGTCCGACGCGCGCGATCCGCGCCGCACAGTCGATCCAGCGTGAGGCACGCACGCTGGGGCTGGAGCTTCGTGGCGGCGTCCACACCGGAGAAGTCGAAGTTGACGGCGCGGGGATTCGCGGGATCGCCGTCCACACGGCAGCGCGCGTCTGCGCGGCGGCGGGAAGCGGGGAGCTGCTTGTGTCGAGTACCGTGCGCGACCTTACCGCCGGTGCACCGCTCGAATACCAGGATCGTGGCCTGCATGAGTTGAAAGGCGTGCCCGCGCAAAAGCATCTCTTCGCCGTGCTTCGCTAACCACGAAATGGCGGACTCGTCCTGAGAAGCTAAGCCAGAACCTTGACTCCCTCGCCGGCGCGCTCATGGAGTTGAACGCAGCGTTGAGAGGCGCTCCGGAGGGCCTTCCGTTCGTGCCGGACGCCAAGACCCTCAAGGCTGGGGACGCGTTCACGTTCAAAACCGACGCCGGCGCGCTGGATTGCCTTGGAACGCCGATGGGAACGAGCGGCTACGCAGATCTGGCGTCCAGAGCCGATTCGATCGACATCGATGGCCTGGTCATCCAGGTAGCTTCGCTCGACGACCTGATTCGGATGAAGGCGGCCGCAGGGCGGCAGAAGGATCTGGACGCGATCCACACGCTGAAAGCCCTTCGCGATGAGATCGAGAGTGACCGCGATTCCTCATAACCCCGGATCACAGCATCGACGCCAGCGCGGGCGCCATCGTCGGTGACCGGAAGGTGAAGCCGCCGTCGGTCAGCCGTGACGGAACCATCCTTTGGCTCACGACAAACGCATCGCGCGTGGCCTCTTCCCCGAACACCAGCCGCAGCGCCGCCGCAGGCACCGGGAAGACGGCCGGCCGGTGCAGCACCGCAGCCAGCTCGCGCGTGAACTGGGCATTGCGGACCGGGTTCGGCGCGCACAAGTTGAACGGTCCCGACGTGTCCGGCCGCTCCACCAGCCACGCCATCGCGCGAGCCTGATCCTGCAGCGTGATCCACGGCATCCACTGGCGCCCGTCTCCCAGCCGGCCGCCCAGCCCCAGCCGGAAGGGGATCAGCATCTTCTTCAACAACCCACCGCTTGGATGCAGCACGATCGCGCTGCGCGTCACCGCCACGCGGACGCCGGCGACCGCAGCGGCCGACTCCCACTCGACACACAGATCCGGCAGGAATCCCGATCCGGGTGCGCTGGATTCGATCAACTCATCATCCCCTCGCTCGCCGTAGTATCCGCTGGCCGACGACGAAAGGAACAGCGCAGGCTTTGCATCAAGCGATGCGATGGTTCGAGCCAAGAGCGCGGTCGATCGCACCCGGCTGCCGCGCATCTTCGCCTTGAACGCCGGCGTCCAGCGCGATGCTCCGATGCTCTCCCCTGCCAGGTTGACGACCGCATCGACTCCTTCTAAGAGATCGGCTTGGATCGTTCCGCCGGCGGGATCCCAGCGGATGCCTTCCGGATCGGGCGGCGACGACGGCCGCAGCAAAGGCCGGACGCGATGGCCGGCATCGCGCAACTCAGCGGACAGCGCCCGCCCAATGAAACCGCTGCTTCCTGCGATCGCGACCTGCATGACCCGCGGAATGGTACCGTCGCGGCAGACGACGCGGGAGCGAGGGGACACTCATGAAGTTTGGGATCGCATTCAGCAACGCGGGTCGGCGCTCAGAGCCCGGCGAGGCCCTCGCGCTGGCCACGCTGGCAGAAGAGCTGGGCTTCGAGTCCCTGTGGACGGTCGAGCACACGGTCGTCCCCGCCGGCTACGAGTCGCGCTACCCCTACAGCGACACCGGCCGCATGCCCGGATCCGAAGACGTGCCGATCGCCGATCCACTGATCTGGCTTTCCTACGTCGCGGCCCGCACATCCACGATCCGCCTGGCCACCGGCATCTTGATCCTTCCTCAGCGCAACCCGGTAACCTTG
>JBKKBA010000354.1:0-3024 GCA_046714275.1 Actinomycetota bacterium | reverse complement strand
GGGGGGCCCGAGCGCATCCAACGCCAGCACGATGCGGGCAAGCTCACGGTGCGCGAGCGGCTCGACCTGCTTTTCGATGCCGACACGTTCTTCGAGTACGGGCTACTCGGCCACCATCAATCCCAATCTCCGCAGATGCAGGGCAAGAACACGCCGGCCGACGGAGTCGTTACGGGGATCGGCGAGATCGAAGGCCGCAAGGTGGCAGTGATCGCGGACGACTTCACGGTTATGGCGGGATCGATGGGCATGGTCGGCGAGATCAAGTCGTCCCGCATGCGTGAACTGGCGCTGCGCGAGCGCATTCCGATCGTCTGGCTCGTCGATTCGGCGGGTGCGCGCATCCAGGAAGCAGCGGGATCGATGTTCGCGCGCACGGGCGAGTTGTTCCGCGAGCAGGTGGTGATGAGCGGTGTTGTGCCGCAGGTGGCGGCAATGATGGGGCCCGGCGCGGCCGGCACGGCCTACATCCCGGGGCTGGCCGACTTCGTGCCGATGGTCAAGGGCGTGTCGTCGATGGCGCTGGGCGGACCGCACTTGGTCAAGGCTGCCGTCGGTGAGGACGTGACCGAACAGGACATGGGCGGCTCTCAGGTGCATTGCAAGGTGTCGGGTGTTGCGGACCTAGAGGTCGCCGACGATCAGGAATGCATCGATGCGATCCGCACCTACCTGTCGTTCATGCCGTCGTCCAACCGCGACCAGCCGCCGGTGCTGGATGTTGGCGATCCGGTGGACCGGCGCTGCGAGAATCTCTACGACATCGTGCCGGCAAGTCCGCGGCAGGCCTACGACATGCGCCGGGTGATCGCAAGCATTGTCGATGAAGGATCGTTCTTCCCGATGAAGCCGGAGTGGGCCAGATCGATGATCACCGGGTTCGCCCGGTTCGGAGGGCAGTCGGTGGGGATCGTCGCCACTCAGCCGATGTTCCTGGGCGGCGCGATCGATGTCAACGCGGCCGACAAGGCGGCTCGGTTCGTCTGGCTGTGCGATGCGTACGGGATTCCATTGGTGTTCCTGATGGATTGCCCCGGCTTCCTGGTCGGAAGCGTGGTCGAGAAGCAAGGGATCATCCGCCACGGCTCGAAGATGCTGTTCGCCGTGAGCGAGGCGACGGTGCCGAAGATCACCGTCGTCCTTCGCAAGGGGTACGGCGCCGGCTACTACGTGATGAACGGCCGAGCCTACGAGCCGGACCTGATCGTGGCGTGGCCGACGGCCGAGATCAGCGTGATGGGACCGGAGGGGGCCGTCAACATCATCGGCCGCTCCGTGCTGGAGAAGCTGCCCGAAGACCAGCGCGATGCTCAGCGCAAACTGATGATCGACGCGGTGCGGGCGCAGATCAGCCCGCACGTGGCCGCCGGATGGGGCTTCGTGGATGACTTGATTGATCCCGCCGACACGCGAAGCGTCGTGTGTCGCGGTTTGCAGCACGCTCGGGGAAAGACCGTCGAGCGTCCGTGGAGAAAACATGGGGTGTTGCCGGTATGAGACGACGTTTCGCGATCGTGGTTGCGCTGGGTTTAACCCTTGCGGCGTGCGGCTCTGGAGGGGAAGAGGAAAGCGGGCCGGCACAGCCGGTGGAGTTGCGGTCGGCGAATCCGGCAGCCGGCTGCGGCCCGGTTGTTCGCTTCCCGCTGGAAGGGCGAAGCCACATCCAAACCGGAACCGTCGTCAACTACCGCACCAAGCCGCCGACGTCGGGCGACCACAACCAGATCTGGGGAGCAACGGGCACGTATGTCAAGGAGATCCCCGACGAGGTGCAGGTTCACAACCTGGAGCACGGCCATGTGCTGATCCAGTACGTGCCGGGCAAGATCGATGCGGCGCTGCTGGATGGTCTGGTGAAACTGACGCGAGCCAATGAGCGGTTCGTGCTGCTGGCCCCGCGATCCGCCGGTCGGTTCGTGCCCGAAGCGGCGTTGGCGTTTACGACGTGGCTGACGGCCCAGACGTGTGCGACACCGGCGTCTTCGGCGATCGGCGAGGCGACGTCGTTCGTGAAGCGCTACCAGAAGAAAGCGCCGGAGGAGGTTCCGGGCGATCCGAAGCGCGAGACCCCGCCGCGCAGCTAGTGCAGCACTTGGTTGTCACGCTAGACTTTTGCTGTGCGCGCGCAGATCGCTCCCGTCGAGGTTGAGCGGCCGGATGTAGAGGAATCCGTCCGGACCGACCGGCCGTGGATCGTGGTCGTCTGGAACGACCCGATCAACTTGATGTCCTACGTTGTATACGTGTTCCAGAAGCTGTTCGAGTTCCCGCGAGAGAAGGCGACGCGACTGATGCTTCAGGTTCATCACGAGGGGCGAGCCATTGTTGCCAGCGGTCCCCGCGAGCGATGCGAAGCCGATGCGGCACGCCTGCACACGTACGGGCTGTGGGCGACCGTGACCAAGGACGGCTAATGGGTCCCTTTGCCCGGCGTCGCGGAGGGCTGGAGATGCGCCTGGGCGAAGCCGAGGCCGAGATCCTGGGGCAGGTTATCCACGAGATGCGCGCGCAGGTTGGGATGGAGGAGCGGCCACAGCACCTCTGGCGCCTGTTTCCCCCTGCCTACAAAGATGACGACGAGGCGCAGAGCGAGTTCGCGCGGCTGACGACCGACGATCTGCTGGCGCAGAAGGCACGTGCGCTGGACGACGTCACGCGGATGCTGGCTCGCGGTCGGGTCAAGCGGGGTGTGTGGGTGACTCAGGTCGAAGACGAGGAGGTCCACTCGCTTCTAGGGTCGTTGCAGGACGCGCGCCTGGCGCTGGGAACCCGGCTGGATGTCACCGAAGAGATGGAAGACGAGCCCTTCGATGATGCAGATCCCAACGCCTTCGCCTACGGCGTCTATCGCTGGCTGGGAATGCTCCAGTCCTACCTGATCGACGAGCTGCTGGACGCCTAAGGCAGCGTTAGCAAATAAATGCTCTAGGGTGGTTTATCATGAGCGCCGATGGCCTCACCGGCGTCGATTGATGCGCGAGATCTGAAGCGCAAGCTGACCGTGCTGGGCTCTGCTCTGGACGA
>JBKKBA010000353.1:0-3646 GCA_046714275.1 Actinomycetota bacterium | reverse complement strand
GTTCGCGACCGAGGCGTCGGGTGAGGCGCGCGGCTGGGCGCTGCGAAATCTGGCGCGCACCGGCTTGCGCGTGACGTTGCTTCCCGGCGATCTGTTCGATCCGCTGCACCCCGCGCTGGGTGGCGCGGTCGATGTCGTGGTGTCGAATCCACCGTATGTGCCGTCCTCGGAATGGGATCATCTTCCGGAAGAGATCCGCCGCTTCGAGCCGCGCGACGCGCTGCTGGGGGGGCCCGACGGGTTGGATGTCGTCATGCGGATCCTGTCCGACGCGCCTAGGTGGCTGAGCCACGGCGGGTGGCTGGTGATGGAGATCGGCGAGGACCAGGCGGAGCGGCTGGCGAAGCTCTTGGCAACGATCGGCTACGAATCGGTGGAGATCGGTCCCGACCTGTCGGGACGCGAACGCGTTGTCGAGGGCCGGTGGGTCGGCCGGACGTGATCGTTTCCCTGAAGAAGGATCGGACTGCGGCGATCGATCGAGCCTCGGAAACGCTGCGCGCCGGTGGCCTGATCGTCGCGCCGACCGACACGATCTACGGCTTGCTGGCCGACGGGTTCAAGCCGTGGGCGATCGCGCGCGTGTTCGACCTGAAGAACCGGCCCAGGTCGATGCCGCTTCCGATCCTGGTCTCGCGCCCGAAGCAGGCGTGGGCGCTGTGCGGGTCGGTACCCCCAGAGGCGCTTCGCCTGGCCCTGGCGTTCTGGCCGGGAGCGCTGACGATGGTGTTGCCGGAGAACCCCGAGCTGGACTGGACGCTGGGCGAGCGCAACGGAACGATCGCGTTGCGCATGCCGGCGCGCGACGACCTGCTGGAGATCATCGCGCGCACCGGTCCGGTCGCCGGGACATCGGCAAACATCACCGGACAGCCGACGCCGCGCACGGCGCGGGACGTTCAGAAAGTCTTCGGCGATCAGGTTTCGCTGTACCTCGACGGCGGTCCGTCGAAGGAAGAGACGGGGTCAACCATCGTTGACCTGAGCGGCGAAGAGTTGCAGGTGCTTCGCGAAGGGCCGATCAGCGCGGCACAGGTGCGGGAAGCAGCCCAGGCAAGTACGTAGCGCTAGGACGGGCTGGTGGTCGGCGACCCCGTTGGGATCGGCGGGGGCGTGACTGTGGGTGATCCCGTCGGACTGGGCAGCGAGGTTGGGACGCCCGTCGGGACGCCGGGACCGCCCGGAATGCCGATGGAAGAGGGGGAAGGAACCACTCGCTTGGTTACCAGCAACACCAACTGCCCGTCACCGTAGGCTTCCAGCCCTGCAAGGTCGCGCGCACTCACGATGATCCGGTATGACCCCGGAAGAAGCGGCCCGCCGTGCGCCTTTTCGATCGCCAGCCACGGAATCGGATACGTGACGTTGCTCGGCAGCGCCGCGAAGAGGAACGAAGCTTGTGAGGTGAGGGTTGCGTCGATGATGTCCACCTTGACGCGCAACGTGCGCGACCAGGTGTCGTACACGCTGAAGTGAATGGCCGCCGCCGGATGATCGGGATCAAGCGCCGGTCGCAAGTTGTTTGGGAACGTCACGGGGGCGGGAACGGTCGGCTTGGATCGATCGACGATCAGCACGCTGGAGGCCGCCGGGCCCCACTGGCCGTTTGCGTCTTTGGCTCGGACGTGGAGTTCGTGTGGGCCCTCATTCCAGCCCGATGTGTCGATGGTGAGTGCAACGCGCTCGCCCCGGCCGCCGAACGAACCGTCGGCTGCCCTGCCGACGACGCCCTTGCCGCGCTGCCGGCCGTCGATCAGGAACTCGGCTGCCGCCACGCCGGCGGTGCTTTGTGTTGCGGCCACAAGCGTCACCTTGCCGTTGGGTCCCGGCGTCGGAATCGAGAG
Source organism: Actinomycetota bacterium (assembly GCA_046714275.1). Lineage (GTDB taxonomy): Bacteria > Actinomycetota > AC-67 > AC-67 > AC-67 > JBKKBA01. Next base: position 1,802 of record JBKKBA010000353.1, on the reverse strand, counting down.
CCACGAGGTTCCGGGTCCGCCCCGGTTCCACATCGCGCGCTCCGCGTTCACGCGCCCGGCGCCGGTCTCGTCATCGCGGCCGGCCGGCGCGATGTCGTCGGCGCCAACGATGATGCGTCGTGCGATCTCGGCAGGCGACGCTTTCGGGTGCGTGCCGGCAACCAGCGCCGCCACGCCCGACACGATCCCCGCTGAGATGCTGGTCCGGCACTGCTCGCGACGGATCAGCTTGTCGTTGCTGTCGGCTCGGTTCTGCGGGTCGATGCTCCAGATCAGGTGATCGGGCGCGACCACCGAGATGTGCCGGCCGTTCTTGGAGCACAAGCGATCGCGCCGGTCGAAGATGTCGGTGGCGCCGACGGCAAGGACACCGGGGTTCTCGGCCGCGAATCCGGCCGGATACTCCGCGTCGTCGCTGTCGGTGTTGCCCAGTGCGGCGATCAGCACGGCGCCCGCGCGCACCGCGCGGTTCACGGCCGTGCGTAGCGTGTCCACCTGGCTGCTTGAGCCGTGGACCGTCAGCGACATGTTGATCACACGAGCGCCACGATCGGCAGCCCAGGTGATGCCCTTCGCCAGCGTGAAGGCCTCCAGCGTGCCGCTGCCCTTGGCCACGGCCACCGGCATGATCTGCGCGGGATAGGCGATGCCGGCCATGTCGGTCGAGTTGTCGGCCGCCGCACCGATCAGCCCGGCGATGAAAGTGCCGTGCCACAGGCTGGCGCCGGGGGCGTCGTTTGCGGCGATGAACGACTTTGCATCGGACACATCGATCTGACCGCCGGCGCTGCTGGACGTGGAAGATCCTCCAGCATTTCGCCAGTCGCGGTGCTGGGTGTCGATGGCCGTGTCCAGCACGGCCACCTTCACCGGGTTGCGAGGCTTCGTGCGGGCCGAGTAGTAGGTCTGTGGCCACACGGTCCATGCGTAGGGCGCGTTGATGCGCTGCAGGTACCACTGGCGGTCGGCGAAGGTCGGACCGATTCCTTTCACCAGCGGGTCGTTGGCGCGCGACGGCGGGGGAGCGGCGGCGACCTGGCCGGTCATATTCGGCTCGACGTGCTTGATCCCGGGGACGGCCTTCAGCAAGCGGATGGCGGCCGTCACGTCGGGCACCTCCAGCAGCACCGCGTTCACAGCCGGAATTGCATCCACGACCCGAGCGCCCTTTTTTAGGGCGGCATCCAGCGGCCGGTAAGAAGCGCCGGAAAGCCGGACGATCACCTGGTTGCGGACAAAGGTTCCCGCCTTCAGCGGCGATTCGGGCACCGTCACGCCTGCGCTGGGCAGCGTTGCGCCCAGCATGACGGCCAAGGCCGCACATGCCGCGCGTGGTGAGCGGGAACGTCGCATAGCTTTATCCATCGAACGAAAGGTACGACGGCAGGGAACGCGAGTCCCCCCTGGAACGGCGCATCGTCGCGATTTGCCCCAGGTGCATAGCGAACCCGCCGGAACAACGACGCAAATCGCACCGGCCCGTCTGCCGGTCTGTCGGGGAGCGGTGGGACCCTTTGTTAGACTCGGCGTGCCGATGCCCGACGTCCTCTTCGTCTGCTACGGGAACATCTGCCGTTCGCCCATGGCCGAAGGCTTGATGGACGCCCGCCTTCGCGAGGTCTTCGGGCCGGACCACGACCTGGTGGTCGCGTCCTCCGGCGTCGGCGCCGTCGACGGCACCAGGGCGACGCGCGAAGCGCAGGACGCGATGGCGGGTCGCGGCATCGACATCTCGGCTCACCGGGAGAGGCGGATCGACGCGCCCATGGCTCGAGACGCGAAATGGATCTTTTGCATGGAGC
>JBKKBA010000352.1:0-5448 GCA_046714275.1 Actinomycetota bacterium | reverse complement strand
CTACTCAGCCAATCGGAGCGCGCTGCGAGGCGCAAAGGTATCGACGTGTGCTGTTTGCGTCAACATCGGCAAAACGCCAGGTTAACACCACGTGAAATTGCGATCGTGCAGGTCAGGTGCGTGCGTGCACGAACAAGATTTTTCTGCCGAACGCATCAATCTTTTTTTCCTTGCGAGGAAACCTTTAGATGTTCCTTCCAGTTGCGCGAAGGCGCCGGTATGTGGAAGCATGCGCGCCTTGTGCTAGACGCTCAACTGGATCACATTGCCGTTGCGGTCAGGGACATCCGCGCGTCGATGCGGGTATTTCAAGATGCGCTGGGCGCAGCGTTCCTGTTCGGCGGCGATGTCCCGGGGCAAGCCTTTCGCTGGGCCCAGTTCCGCTTTCCGCACGGCGGCAAGATCGAGCTGGTCACGCCGCTGGGTGACGGGTTCGTCCAGCGCTTCTTGGACGCGCGCGGCGAGGGAGTCCACCACGTGACGTTGAAGACGCCGGATATCCATCGCTCGATTGCCCACCTAGAAGCCACCGGCGTCACCCCGATCAACGTCAGCGTCGAAGGCGAGCACTGGAAGGAAGCCTTTATTCACCCACGCGATGCCCATGGGGTGCTGGTCCAGGTCGCCCAGGCCTCCTGGGACGACGAGTCGATGGCCCGGCATCACCTGGAAGACCATGCCGGGGCCGGGCACCATCACCTCGGTTTTCACGACCTGTGACGGCTTTCCCAGACCCCCGCGGGGGGTGCTGGTCCGGCCTCGCCGGTCCTTGGGGACCCCGATGGCGCAATTTTGGTCCGTAAAGGCTTCAGCGTGTAGAAGGTCGGGGCACTGGGCTGCGGAACGGGCCGAAGGACGCTTGCCTCTGGGAATCGAAATGAAGTGAATGAAAGCGGCTGCGGCCGTCGTTATATCTGGGAGACAGCGCTTGAGCGTTGCGGCGGGCGTGCCGAATCAAACAGTGAACGCGTTGAAGGTGGCCATCCAATGAGGTTCAAGGTCGAGGTTATTCGCAGCCCCCGCCGTCGCAAGACCGTCGAGGCGATCCGGGACGGCAACAAGGTCACCGTGATGCTGCCCGCGACCCTGACGCGCGCCGAGGCCCGGCGATGGGTCCGGACCATGGTCGGTCGGATCGAAGAATCCGAAAACGTCCGTCACCTGAACGAGAAGCATGAGCTTCAGCGCCGGGCGGAGGATCTCCACCGCCGCTACTTTCACGGCCGTCCCAAGCTCCGCAGCATCCGATATGTGGCAAACATGCGTGGCCGGTACGGGTCGTGCACTCCGTCGGACGGCACGATTCGCCTGTCCCACCGGCTTGCCGAGTGTCCAGACTGGGTGCGCGACTACGTGATCGTTCACGAGCTGGCCCATCTGCGAATCGCCGATCACGGCGCCGCATTCTGGCGGCTGGTCGCTCGCTACCCCTTGGCGGAGCGTGCCCGGGGCTTTCTGATCTCCAAGGGTCTGGACGAGTAACCGTCCCACCTTCCCGTCCGGGAAGCCAACCCGGCGTTATCGTGATCTTGTCGTGCGACGCTCTCTTTCTGCTGCCTGCTGCCTGATGGCCGCCCTCTCCGCATGCTCCGGGGGACCGAAGATCTCGTCGGGAGCGCTTCCCAAACCGGCGCAATCGAAGGCGGCGGCGGCTCGGCCCAGCCCGTCGATTGCCCTGCCGCGGAATCTGCCCCCGGCGTCGATGTTCGTAGGTCCCGGTTCTCTGCGCGCGGCGCCATCGCGCTACTGCGTGAACGGCCAATGCTCGGACCTGGCCCGCCCGCGACCTGCCGCTCTAGAGGGTCCGGCCGGCTCGCCGGTGATGTTCTCGCTGTCGGCGGCTCCGGTGGGCGCCCGGCTTGAGATCGGCGCCGGCGGGGCTTCCTCGCCGACGGTCGTGGGCCTCAATCCGGGAACGGCCATGGTGTGGCAAGCGTCGATGCCACCCGGTACCTATCCGCTCAGCCTGGTGGCGACCTATCGCGAGTCTGAGGTCACCTGGCAGTTTTCCCTGCGGGTCGCGCCGGGCACCGGCAAGAGCCGGTAGCGGGACTTTGTTGAGGCGGCTGGGAACCGCCTAGAGCGCCTTGGCCAGCCGGCGAGCGTCTTCCCAGCGGCTCTTGTTGGCGAACACGGCGAACCCGCCCCGTTCCCGGATCGATGAGGCGATCTTGCCCAGCGCGGCTTCGCTGGGCGAGCCGCGTCCGGCGGCTCCGCCCGAGAACCGCACGTACAGGTCGCCGGCGGGGAGCGTTTTCGCGCCGGCGTCAACCACCGGGATCAGGCCCAGTCGATCGCAGATGGCCTGTGCTTCGGCGGCGGGCCAGAGGCCGCCGTGGTCCCACGCGATTTCCAGCCCCGGCCGTTCGGCATGCGCGATGAAGTTTTCCAGGGCAAGCGCGTTCTGGGCCGTCTTGCGGAACGACGGTGGCGTGCGCAGGACGACCACCTTTGCTTTGAGGGCCCGAACCAGCGCGTCGGTGCGCTCCCAGGCTTCGTCGGTCCAGCGGGACCGTGTGAAGTGCCCGACCGCGGCGTGGTCCGGAACGTTGTGGCCGGTGACTTTGTAGACGGGGTCCTTGCGTGGGTGCGTGATGACCTTCGAGGCGATCAGGCCGATGCCTAGGTCCCCTGCCACTCGTTCCAGATCGCGCCGGATCGCGTCAAGCGAGGACCCTTCGTGGAAGGTGTCTTCGATCTCAACGAAGCGAAGCTGTGAGGCGTATTCCTGCGGATCCACCGGAAAGCCGGCGCAGCCGACGTGAAGATCGGTCATTGTGCCGTCCTCCGCATCCATGATTCGGGGTCTGAGATCTCGTTCTGGGCCGGCACCATCCGGGCGTCGTCCCACATGTGCGTCAGGGCCGTCCATCCTCCCTGGGCAAGCACGGCGCGGGTAAAGAAGTCGGCGCGGCGCTTGCCGTCGTCGCCTCCGTCGCCGATGCCGATGAAACGTTTCAGGGCAACCGGCCCCTCGGTCGAGGCACGATGCCGCGCGACGGCCTCGGCGATCTTGGCCCCGTCGGGAAGCCGCCCGGCGGTCGCTGCTTCGACGGCCCGGTCTGCGCACGCTTCGACCAGCGCGATGAGGTGCTCCAGACGGCCTGCCGCATCAGAGGATCCGGGGGAGTCCAGCATGTCGAAGAATCCCTGGTCGCCACCGGCCGGTTCTCTGCCGGAGCCGGAGGGATCGGACAGATCGATGCCCTGCAAGCGTTCGAACGCGGTGGAAAAGTCGACGGTGAGCGATGAGACGTAGTCGAGGTACGTTGAGAAGAAGGCGGCCCGGACGGCCGGGAGGGTTTCCATGATGGCGCGGTGGGCCGTCTCGTGCAGCGTGATCCACAGCCGTGTCTGGCGGACGTCCAGAGAGAAGTCCGCGGCAACGCGGTCCACGTTCGGCACGATGATGGCGATTGCTCCGGCGTCGTCGGACGGCAGGGGGAGATCATGCTCGCCCAGCAGATCCTTTGCGACGCCCCCGATCAGTCCGCCGGTCTGAACGCCCAGAAGCAGCGGGCCCATCTGCGAGATCGCCCGCCCGATCGTCGAGGGATCCAAACCGGGGGGAAGCGGGGAGTCTTGGAAGGCCGACGGGGCTTGCTCGCCGATCGCCGCCGAGACCTTCGCCGCCAGCGGGTCGATCAACTCGCGGTACGCGCCGCATGCATGCTCGGCCCACTGCGCCGGAGTCAGCGCCCGGACCGGGGCCAGCGATGGCGCGGCTTGCAGCGATGTCGACTCGCTCAACCACATCTCGGCGACGCGGGCGTCTTGAGCAAGCTCGTCTGCGACGGCGTCATCGACGCGGTGGACGAGTTCGGCCGCTGCGGCGGACGCGACGGCGATCTGCCGGGCCAGATCCCAGTTCACCGGCCCGCCGGTCCACGACAGGACCTTTTGTAGTTCGGCGAAGAGCGGAATGCTGCCCAACAAGTCGGGGGGCAGGTCCGGTGGGACGCCGGCGGGATCGAAAGTCACGCCCCTATTCTAGTGGCGATGGCTTCTGGTGGGTCGGGGCGGCCCATTCGGTCGCGTTGGGGGCGCCGGGCGACCCGGGCATGGCTAGCCGCTGGTCCCGCCGCCGCATATCATGAGGCGTCCCCTTCCCGGAGGTAACGTGCCGGCTTTTGCCTTCCCTTCCGCGGTGCCTTGGTGAGCAAGGACATCGCCATCGATCTAGGAACCGCCAGCACGCTGGCCTGGGTTCCCGAGCGCGGCATCGTCGTGTCCGAACCAACGGTCGTTGCCTTGGAGCGGTCGACCGCCCGCCCGATCGCCGTTGGGAGGGACTCATGGAAGGCGGCCGCCGCCAGTCCCGAAACCGCGACGGCGACCTGGCCGTTCCGGCACGGCCCGGCCAGCGACTTCGCGATCACCGAGCGGCTGGTCGAGGCCACCTTCGAGTGGGCCGGATCCGGCCGCCTGGCCCGGCCGCGTGTGCTGCTGGTTGTTCCGACCGGTGCGACTGAGGTCGAGCGTCGCGCGATGGAGGAAGCGACGCTGTCGGCGGGTGCCCGCGAGGTTTGGCTGATCGAGGCACCTCTGGCCGCCGCCCTTGGATCGGCGCTGCCGATCGCCGAGCCTCGTGGCTCGTGCGTCGTTGACGTCGGAGGAGCGGCAACCGAGATCGCGGTGATCTCGATGGGTGGCATGGTCTCAAGCCAGTACGTGCGCTCGGGCGGCTTCGATATGGACGAGTTGATCGTGAAGTTCCTGCGTCGCGAATACGGTATGGCCATCGGCGAGCGGACGGCAGAAGGAATCAAGATCCAGGTCGGCTCGGTCTCTCCGATGGAGGAGGAGCTGAAGGCTGAGATCCGTGGGCGCGAGATCGAAACCGGCGCGCCGAAGACGGTCATCGCGACCAGCGAGGAGATCCGCAGCGCGCTGGAGGATGCGGTTCGCCCCATCATCGAGGGCGTTCGGTCGGTCTTGTCGCGCACCGAGCCGGAGCTGGCTCACGACGTGCTGGACGGTGGGATCGCGTTGTGCGGCGGCGGCGGCATGCTTCGCGGCCTTGCCGATCGGATCCAATCCGAGACCGGCATTCCGGTGCGACTGGTGGATCGGGCGGTCGAGGTTGTGTGCATGGGTGCCGGCCGAGCCATGTCGGATCTGGAAACGATGCACCACGCGGGCGTCGTGCTGCGGAGGTCGTCGTGAGATATTCGCGAAGCGGGGCCGCGCCGGTGGCGCTGTTGCTGCTGGTCGCGATGCTGGTCCCTTGGCCGGCGTCCGCCGCGGAGCCGAACGATCCCGGATACGCCCAGCAGTGGGGGCTGCAAAGGATCCGCGCGGCCGGCGCGTGGCCCGGCAGCCGGGGGAACGGCATCATCGTCGCCGTCGTTGACACCGGCGTGGACGCGGCGCACCCAGATCTGCGCGGTCGCGTCCTGCCGGGTAAAGACTTCGTGGACGACTATGAGAATGCGGCCGATGCGAAAG
>JBKKBA010000351.1:0-12936 GCA_046714275.1 Actinomycetota bacterium | reverse complement strand
GACGTCCGCGCAGGACCGCGTTCAAGCCGGTGCGCGAGATCGCGCCGGTGTACGGAGGGATGGAGTCGGCCCTGTCGCGCCTGGAAGCGCTGGTCCAGACGCTCGGCAACAACAAGCTCGCCGACATCATGGACGTGAGCGCGTCGCAGCCGTCGCGCTGGCGCTCGGGCAAGGAGGTCCCGTCGGACGAGAACCAGCGGAAGATCATCATGCTCGATCACGTCCTCGCCCGGCTTTTCCGGGAGATGATGCCGGAGGACGGGCTCATCTGGCTCGAGTCCTACAACGACATCCTGGCGACCCGGCCGGTGGACGCACTTTGGTGGGGGAAGTTCGACAAGGTCCTCGGCGCGATCGAGATCGAAGAGAACGGCGGAATCTGGTGAGACTTTTCCGCGTGCTCCCCTGGGTTCCCGACGCCGCCCTCGGCACCCCCGGGCATCCGCTCTACGTGCCCCGCGAACAGGGCGCCACCCGCATCGGCAATCCGCGGCATTACGCGGTGCTCTACGCGTCGGACGACCCGGCCGGCGCCGTCGGGGAGGCCTTCCGGAACAGGTTGCCTTGGAAGGAGTCACTTCTGGTCTCACCTCGTCACCGCGGCGTCCGAAGGACTCTGGTCGAATTCGACGCGGACGTGGCGCTCGCCGACCTCGACGATCCGACGGCCCTCGTCGAGCGAAGGCTGCGCCCTTCGACGGTCGCGTCCCCCGACCGAGACACGACGCAGCGATGGGCGCTGGCGATGTTTGAGGAGGGCCGGTTCGACGGGATCCGTTGGTGGAGCGTCCGCGACTCCCGATGGGGTTCGATCGGCATCTGGAACCACCAGCGTCTGGTGGTGCGCAACGTCACGCCGCTGACCCTCAGCCATCCGGCCGTTCGGCTGGCGCAGGAGATGCTGGGCCGGCGCTTCACCCGCTGATGGCCCCCGGCCAAGCGCGTAGAACGCTTAGGTTTCGGTTCGGAGCGCTGCGCTGCGGCTGGGGTGGCGGAGCTTGGCCAGGGCCTTGGCTTCCAGTTGGCGGATGCGCTCGCGTGTCAGACCGAATCGCTTGCCGACCTCTTCCAGCGTCAGCGGCTCCTCGCCGGTCAGGCCGAAGCGCAGCGCAAGGATCGTCCGTTCGCGCTCGGTGAGCGTGCCCAGGACCTTCTCAAGCTCTTCCCGGCCGATGCCCGACAGCACTTCGTCGAACTGACCGGCGGCCGCCTCATCGGGCACGAACTCGCCCAGCGTTGCCTCGCCGGCTTCGCCCACGGGCGTCTCCAGCGACAGCAGGTTCGCAGCCAGGCCCCGCAACTCTCGAACGCGAACCACGGGCAACCGCGCCGACTTGGCGACTTCGTCGTCGGTCGCCTCGCGTCCGTATTGCGCCTCCAGCTCGGCGCGCGCACGTCGCACGCGGACCAGCAGCTCGTGGACGTGAACCGGCAAGCGAATCGCGCGGCCGCGGTCGGCGATGCCTCGCTGGATCGCCTGACGGATCCACCACGTGGCATAGGTCGAAAACTTGAAGCCCTTGCGCCAGTCGAACTTATCGACGGCGCGCATCAGGCCAATGTTGCCTTCCTGCACCAAATCCAGAAGGGGGATGCCGGTCGCGCGGTAGCGGCGCGCAATCGATACGACCAGGCGCAGGTTGGCCTGAACCATGTCGTGCTTGGCCGCCTCGCCGTCGTAGCGAGTGCGATCCAGCTCGCGCTTCTTGGCCGGCGTCAGGCCGTCGCCCTTCTGCATGCGCTTGACCGACTTGGCTCCGCCTTCGATCCGTTTTGCCAGCTCGACTTCCTGAGCGGCGTTGAGCAGGGGATAGCGACCGATCTCGCGCAGATAGGTTCCCAGCGCGTCAAGGTCTCCCAGCCGGTCGGCGTCCTCGGGACGGATGACGGGCTGATGTTCGTCCTCGACCGGTTCAACCGCCTCGGCAGCCTGAGCCAGAAGTTCGGCGTCGTCCAGTTCCAGCTCGTCTGTTGGACGCGCCGGATCGTCGTCGTCTGTTCGCACCATTGACATTCTCTCGATCCGCCGTGGCTACGAGCCCGGCAGCTCCTCCTCGATGTTCACAACTTGCAAGCCTGGAATTCCGCGGTAGCGCCCGTTGACCGTCACGACGCTCCAGCCCCGCGACAGGGCGATCGCGGCGACATCCAGGGCCCGCGCATCGGGCCGCGCGCCGCATTCGGCATCCAGCCGGGCCCGCAATCTGGCTGCGGGACCGTCGAACGGTACCACGTCTACTCGGTCCAGAAGACGCTCAACGAACGACGCTCGTTGCGTCGCAAGGGCAGCGTCCCCTGTTCGCTCGACGATTTCAAGCAATTCCGCCGCGGTTGGGGCGGCCACTGCAACCGGCTCGCCGGCCGGAAGCAGCGAAGACAGTTCAAGCCGGCCCGCCTCCGCCGCGACCAGCGCTTCCGCATCGATCAACGCTCCCATTCCGTCTTTACCCTTCCCCGTCTACGGGATCCGATCCGGTTTTGGCTTTCCGAGCGGCCAAAAGGTCGTGGCCGAAGCCGGCGTCCAGGGGCGGAAGGTTGCGGATCAGGGCCGTCAGCTCGCCGGCGGTCAGTGCCCTGGCGAGCACAGTGGGGACGATCCGAGCGACCGCTTCACCGTTGCGAACGATCTCGTATTGCTCGCCCTGGTATCGAACGCGGTTGATGACGTCGGCAAATCCGCGAGCCGCGTCGGTAGAGCTGATCTTCTTCACCTCAGAAGCATACCAAAATCAGAAAATCAGGTTTACCGTTTCTCTGAAGGCCCTCCGAGCGGTGGGAGAGTCCGTCTCGCGCGCCCCGATGTGGAAGGATTGCGCGCGTGAGCCACACCGATGACATTGCTTCCCACCGCGGTCTGTTCGGCCGCGCCCGCCGCCGGGACGCGTCGGCCGAGTCGGTGGTCGCTGCGGCCCCTTCCACGGTCTGGAACTTTGTCTGCGACGTCGGGCAGATCGGCCGGTGGTGGCCTCGTGCCGGCGGGTGAGAGGTTCTGGAGGGGTAAGGGTCGGGTCGCCGGCTGTTGGTCCGGCTTGCTTGGGGGCGACAGGAGGGCAGGGTTCGCCAGCAAGTGACTGCGTGGGAACCGGGCGCTCGATACGGGTGGAAGATCGTTTCGGAGGCCGCCGGCGACCGGGTGCTGACTCCGCTGGCCGTCACCACGATCACGGTGACCATTTTGCGCGAGGGGCAACTGTCTCGCGTTCGCATCGATGCCAGCTACGAACCGATCGGCACTCGCGGGGCGCTGGCGCTTCGACAGCTTGGCCGCACGTCGCGGGCGACGTTCAAGAAGGCGCTGAAGAACCTCCAGGCAGCGCTCCTGCAATGACGTCCGGGGAGTCGTCCAATTGCGCGGCCAGCGCCGCCGGGTCGTGCACCGGCAGCTTGCACGCGAAGTGTTCACACACGTAGGCCGTCGCGCGTCCGCTGGGGTCCTGCCGGCCGGCAAGCAGCGGCACGTTGCTGGATGCATCGCCGACCGCAAGCACGCGCGGCAGCAGCACCCGGGACCACACGACCCGAGCCATCTCCCGCTCGGTCGCACCGGCCGGGTCGCCGGCGATGGCGACTTCGCGAATGCCGGTCGTCAGGTCGTCCAACGCGCACAGCGATACGCCGAAACCTTGCGGCGCCTGCGCCATCGCTCGCTCCAGCATTCTCAGCACGCCCAGGGCGGACTCCTCGTATCGCGCGTCGCCGGTCAGTGCCGAAAGGCGCAGCAGCATCGACGCGGCAGCCGCGTTGCCCGACGGCACGGCGTTGTCGAAGAAGTCCTTCGGCCGGATCACCAAGGCTTCGGCGTCGGATCCGGTGTCGAAGAACCCGCCGGCGGGGTCGGCGAACAGATCGATCATTTGGTCTGCCAGAACGCGCGCGTCCGTGAAGAAGCGCTCTTCGAACGTCGTCTCGTACAGATCCAGACAGGCCGCGGCCATGAATGCGTAGTCGTCCAGGTAGGACCGGCCGCTGGTTCGTCCGTCGCGCCACGAACGCAGCAATCTGCCGTCGCCGTCGCGCAGATGCTCCAGCACGAAGTCCCCGGCCCGGCGCGCGGCATCGACAAAGTCGGGCCTGTCGAGTGTGCGTCCCGCCTCACACAGCGCGGAAATCGCCAGCCCGTTCCAAGAGGCAAGAATCTTGTCATCGGTTCCCGGGCGTGTTCGCGCCTCGCGAGTGGTCCGGAGGTGATCTGCGGCGCGCTCCGCGGTTGTCTGAAGCTCCGACGGGGTGATTCCCAACGCTGCCGCGACCCCGGTGGGGTCGTTCGGGACCCACAAGACATTGGCGCCTTCCCAGTTGCCCTCCTGTGAAGCGCCGAACAGTGCGATCACCGCCGGCGCGTCGTCGCCTGCCGCGTCCCGCAGCTCGGCAAGGCTCCAGATGTAGAACTTGCCTTCGACGCCGTCGGTGTCGGCGTCCTGGCTGGAGAAGAAACCGCCGCCGGAGTGACGCATCTCGCGCAGCAGGTACTCGCCGGTTGCGATGGCGGTGCGTCGCCACAGCGCTTCGTGTTCCCGCAGCGCTCCGGCGGCGGGGGTCTGCGCTGCGGCCGCGGCGCGCGCGTACAGCCGTAGCAGTTGTGCGTTGTCGTAGAGCATCTTTTCGAAGTGGGGGACCAGCCACGTCGCGTCGGTCGAGTAGCGGTGAAAGCCGCCGCCGGCCTGATCGAAGATCCCGCCGCGCGCCATGCGCAGCAATGTGGTGGCCAGCATCGAGTCCGCCGACGGGAAGCCCAGGCGGACGCAGCGCAGGAGGAATTCCAGGTTCATGGGTTGGGGGAACTTCGGCGCGCGGCCAAAGCCACCCCACTCCGCATCGAAGCCCCGAGCCAGGGCGTCGAAGGCCAGGCGAAGCGTCTGCGGGGACGGTTGGCCGGAATCGGCCGGCCCGGCCGGGAGCTTGCCGCTCGAGCCGATCATCTCCAGCAGCTTCGTGCCCTGCTCCAGGATCGCGCCTCGCTTCGTGTCCCATGCATCGGCCACAGCCAAGAGAACGCGCCGGAACGCCGGCATGCCGTGGCGGTCTTCCGGAGGGAAGTAGGTGCCCCCGTACAGCGGCACGCCGTCCGGCGAGCAGAACATCGTCATCGGCCAGCCGCCGCGGCCGGTCATCGCCTGCACGGCGTCCATATAGACGGCGTCAAGATCCGGTCGCTCCTCGCGGTCGACCTTGATGCAGATGTAGTGCTGGTTCATGAGCGCTGCCGTGGCGGGATTCTCGAACGATTCGCGCTCCATCACGTGGCACCAATGGCAGGCGGCGTAACCGATCGACAGCAGCAGTGGTTTGTCCTCACTTCGCGCGCGCTCTAGAGCCTCGGCGCCCCACTCGTACCAGTCAACGGGATTGTGGGCGTGCTGAAGCAGGTACGGGCTTGTCGCATTCGCCAGCCGGTTTGCCATGCCGTGCAGTCTGGCCCAGTCGTGCCCCCATGTCGAACTCGTCGAACTCCTTCTACGATCTCTCCGCCGCCGGATCCTAGGGTGCTGAAGGATTCCTCCGTTTCGCGCCGAATCAGGTGAGGGGGAGGAAGCCATGGGTCGCATTCATGTGTGGGGCGTGGCGCTGCCGGCATTGCTGATCGCCGGCCTGGGGGGCGCGACCCAGGCGGACACAGGCGCAACCGCGCGATCGGTCACGAAGGACTACATCGCAGGTCCGGTGGGCGATCACCAGGCCGTCTGCGTGGACGACGCGACCGGGCCGAGCATCGGCGGGGCATGCTTCGCGGCGCTGGCCTCCGACGCGGTCGTCTCGTTTGTGGTGGCCGACGACTACGCGAAGGACGTTCGTGTGGGTGTTGTGTTCGAGAACGCGGCCGGAAACATCATCGATCGGGGAGGGACGTGTGTCCCGGCGGGCCCGTTCCTCATCCCGGCGGGGACGGTGACCGTGCGGGTCAACACGGTCTTTCTGGCGGCGTTGGTTGATCCGGAGTGTGATCGCTTTGAGCGGCCGGTCGCGGGAACGATCACGGCATCATTCTCCGGCGTTCGGCCGCCCGCGGCCGGAAGGCTACAGACGAAGACCTACGTCGCAGGGACCGGCACCTACGTCAACTGCGGAGACCTCTCAGATCCCGCGCTTCCCAACATCGGCGGCGCCTGCTTCGTGCCGCGCCCGGGAGAGACGGGTGTGTCGGTCGCCGTCGAAGGATTCGGCATCAATCGACCGTTCACGCTGCGCTTTCGAAGGGCAGACGGCAATGTCGACCTTCGGTTCTGCAACACGTCCGGTTTGCTCACGATGCCTGCCGGCACCACGCGAGTCATCGTGTTCGCGTCGCCTTTTTCCGGACAGCCGCTCTACCCGTGCCCGGGATTGTTTGCCTACCCAGTCCGGGGAACGATCGCCGCCACATTCTCCTAACCGGTGCTGAAAAGTAGCCCTCTCGCTGCAGTAGTGCACCTACGTCCTTTACCCGGTTGTTTGTTGGGAACGGCGGGTCAGGCGATGTGCCCACGACGTCCAGAGGGCGGCCCCGCCCAGCGTCATCGCCGTCGAGATCAGTACCACGGTCCGCGGATTGATCTGACCGGCGGCCGCTCCGGCAAGCGAGAACGACATGCTCATGGCCAGCGTGATGATCGCGTAGTCGAACGAGAAGACTCGCCCTCGGACGTCGTCGGGTGTAAATCGTTGAAGGGCGTAGGCGCTCATCGTCCAGTTCGCTCCTCCGCCGACGTGGGCGGCGGCGACGGCCACCGCCGCCAGCCAGATGTTCGGGGCGCCGGCAAACAGCGTGTAGCAGACGGCGTAAAAGGCCGTCGCCGCGCCGATCGCGCCCAGTAATCGCTCGTCGTGGCCGCGCACGATCAACTTGCGCCACAGGAAAGGCCCGATCAGAGCGCCCACGCCGCGAGCGCCCATCAGGATGCCGATCCCCGTGTCGCCCTTGTGGAAGACCTGCACCGCCATGATCGAGATCAACGCAATCGGCCCGGCGCCCAATCCAAACAGCGCCTTCACGACCAGGATCGCCTTGACTCGCGGCTCGGATCGAGCAAAGCGAACGGCGATGCGGATGTCCTCGACGACGGTGACGTGATGTTCCTGCGGCAGGCGATCGCGTTCGCGGAAACGTCCCCGGATCGTCGCGATCAGCGCGGCCGAAAGCGCAAAGGACAGCGCGTCCAGGATGAACGCGGCGTCGCGGCCCAGCGTGGCGGCTACGACGCCGCCCAGCGCGGCGCCGACGGCCACCATCGTGCCCCACGCCGAGCCCATCAGCACGTTGGCGCGCGCAAGATCCTGGGTGCGAACCAGGTTCGGCAGCGCCGCCGACGATGCCGGCTCGAAGAAGGGGGCCAGCGCCGACAACAGGGCGTTGCAGACGAACGCGATCCAGATGGTCGACTGGCTGCGGGCCAGAAGCAGGCCCAGCGCCACGAACGCGCGCAGCACGTCGGCCACGATCATCAGCTTCTTGCGGTCCACGCGATCGGCAATCACGCCGGCGATGGGAGCCACAAGCGCGAACGGCAGCATCGCGGTGGCCAGCATCAGACCGGCCAGGGCGGGGCTGCCGGTCTCTTCGAGAATCAGGCCTTGCAAGGCGACCCAGGTGAACCAGTCGCCGGCGAACGAGATCAGCGCGGCGAAATACAGCCGCGCGAAATCGGGGTTCCGGCGCAGAAGGCCGCCGGGCGGTGCCGTCGCCATGTAGCGTCATGGTAGACGCGCCGTGCCGGTGAGGCGGGCGGATTGCCGTCGAGCCCGCGACGCTACTAGCCTTGACCGATGCCCGAGACCCTGCCCGACGCCTTGCCCGACGTCCCGCCCGATACTTCCCGCGAGCCCACCGACGCGGAAGCCGGGCAGCGGATCCGGGCCGTCCGGTCGCTTTTCGACCGGCACGCAACGATGGCGCTAAGCGCGGTATCCGACGGCGAGCCATGGATTGCGAAGGTTTTCTTCGTCGACGACGAGCCGGCTCCGGGGCGGATGGATCTGTGCGCCGGAATTCTTGCGACCTCGGGCAAGCTGGCGATGCTGCGGGCGCATCCGCGTGCGGCGTTCCTGGTGGCCTCGGACACGCCGGACCGGTGGGCCCAAGGCGTCGGCGACGCCCAGGTGATCGACGATCAGGGGGAGGCCGACATGGTGGCCAAGGCCCTGTTCGATAAATGCGACGCCGCCCAGCCATTCCTGTCGCGCGTGGACTGGCGCGCGGTTCGCCTGCACGTGCGGCGCCTGAAGTACACCGACGTCTTGCTGCGGCCCCCCGTTGCCGAATTCCGGTTCGACGTCGACTGAGGCGGGCTGATGGCGAATGAGCGCGGGTTCGCGCTGCTGGTCCGAGCGACGCGAGCCAAGGTTCTGCCGGTGATGCTGGCTCCGGTCGCCGTCGGTGCGGCTCTGGGGTGGGAGCGCTCCGGATACTTCTCGGCGGGATGGTTTGCCCTGACGCTAATCGGGGCCGCGGCGATGCACCTGGGCGCCAACGTCGTCAACGATGTTTACGACGAGGAGTCGGGCGCGGAGAACATCGCGCGCCGCGACCATGAATCCGTGGCGACCGGCTCGGGCGTGCTGGGCGCCGGCGTCATGTCGCGGCGCCGTCTGATGCGGCTGGCGGGGACTCTGTTTGGCGTGGCTCTTACCTGCGGGGTGGCGCTGGCGATCGGGCGGGGGCCGCACGTCCTTTGGTTGGGCGCCGCGGGCTTCGTCCTGGCGTGGCAGTACGTGGCGCCGCCGATCCGATACGGCTATATCGGACGCGGGCTGGGCGAAGCGGGAATCTTCGCCGCGTTCGGGGTGCTGCCGGTTGCCGGTTCCTACTACGTTCAGGCGGGGCGCATCGACGTCCCCGCGCTGTGGGGATCGGTGGTCCCGGGGCTGCTGACGACGCTGGTTCTGTTCCATCATCACTTCCTTCACTGGCGGGCGGACCGTGAAGCGAAGAAGATGACCCCCGTCGCCGTGCTGGGTCCCCAGGTGTCGCTGGCGATTAGCCGGATCGCAGTCACGCTGTTCGTTGTGGTCCTGGCGTTGCAGTCGCTGGTGTTTGGCCTGTGGGCTCCCGGTGCGCTGGTGGCGGCCGCGATGGCCGCGCCGATCGTGGTTGCGCAGTCCCGAGCCGCCGAAGAGCCCGGCAACGAGGCGTATGTGCGCCTGCTTGGCTCGTCGCTTGGCGCGTCGGTATTAACGGCGTGTGTCCTGGTTGCGTCGATCATGGTTCGCGCCGGTCTGCGCTGACGCCGCACATGCCTGTGCGACATTCCTCCCAGTCGTCTGCGCCGGCGCCCGAAAGGGCAGCGTTCCCTGCCCTTCTGTTCGCCGGGTTGTGAACGGTCGGCCGTACCGCAAACCGCCACGAACCTCAAGGATCACTCCGGCAGCGCGCACTCGGCGCGCCCGCGCAAGAGGAGGTCCTGATGAAGGCTCGGATGCTTGTGCTCACGATCGTCGCGGCGGCAGTGCTTGGAGCTTCGGTTCCCACACGCGCGGTTCCCGCCGCTTACGCATCAGTGGATCGCAGCGCCTATGCCCTGCTGGTCACGCCGGGGGCGTTCGGATTCGTGTGGGCATCGTCGCCGGCCGTCGATCCCGGAACGGTATGCGCTGAGCTTTATGTGCGAGCTGCGCGTCGCGTGGATTACGGATGCGGCGAGGCCGACATTGCGATTGATCCCATTCTGCGGACGGCTCGCATATCCGGCTCGATCGAGTCCACCGTCTACGGCGTGGAGTCCGATGAAGATGGCACGCGCTCGATGCTTGTGATCGACGTGACGCTGGAGGGCGCCGGCGATGTGAGTCACGGAGCGTGGCAATACGCCGAGTCGTATCAGACCTACGCATCCGGTTATGCCGGCGTGGTCGCCTGGCGGGATGCGGGGGGAACCGGAAGGCTTGAATCGACTTCGGTGTGTACCGGCGTTCGCCGGAGCTGTGTCCCGGCATTGAGCGCGCCGGTCGAGGAGGGCGGCATGGCCGCGTGGGCCGAGGGATACGCCGCGACGGAGTCCTTCGACGAGTGCGGAGACAAGCAGGCGCTCCAAGCCATGCTTCAGCGCCTTGGGCTTCCCGGCGACCAGCCTCAGACGGCCTGCTGAGAGCACGGCCACCCCGAAACGGGGGCGCGCGAGAAGGTCTCGCCGCCTCCGTTTCATTTGCGGCTGTCGGGGAGGGGAGTCCGGTCTTCGCGGCGAAGTCTGCCTCGCCATGAGTGACCTGCCCAGAGACGACTATGCGTACCTTCGCCGCCGGATCCCCGACCGGGTTCTGCGCGGCATGCATTCGTCCGAGGAGATTCACGAATACCTGTCGGCCAAGGTTTCGCGCCGGTCGGTCCTGAAGGGCATCGGGCTGGCCGGTCTGGCCGCGGCGGCCGGCCCCATCCTTTGGTCGAAGCCCGGCTGGGCCGCCGAGCCGCCTCGCGGCATCCACCTTGCCTATGGAAGCGACCCCACGCGGCAGATGAGCGTGTCGTGGTTCACCCAGGCCAACGTCGCCAAGCCGGTGGTAGATGCTGGTCCGAGCGCCGGGTACGGCTTGACCGTCCCCGCGCAATCGACGACGTATCCGCGGGCCGCGGACTACGACGGACCGATGACCATTCAGCATCATGCGACGATCGAGGGCCTGGAGCCCGGCAAGACCTACCAGTACCGAGTGCGCCATGACGGCGCTCAAAGCGAGAACTTTTCTTTCACCACGGCAACCGACAAGATTGAGCCCTTCCGCTTCACCGCGTTCGGCGACCAGGGCATCGACCCCGACACCAACGCCCAGCGCGTGACGGCCGGCACAAAGTACTCGTCCGTTGCGGTCGAGGCAGTCGCAGCCATGTCTGGGCGGTTCCACGTCTTGGCCGGGGATGTGTCCTATGCGTCCGGCGTGCAAGATATCTGGGACACGTGGGCCGAAGACGTGCAGTCAAGTGCAGCCGTGACGCCGTGGATGGTCGGGTTGGGCAATCACGAGATGGAATTCGGGTTCGGCGCGCAGGGCTACGACCCGTTCCGGTCGCGCTTCCGCCTGCCCGGCAACGGTGTCGATTGGACGCCGGAGCGGACCAGCACCTTCTACGCGTTCCAGCATTCGAACGTGCTCACGATCGTGCTGGACGGCAACGAGGCGGCCAGCGAATCCGGCTACACGCACAACCGCGGCTACTGGAAGGGCCGGCAGGACGTCTGGCTGGCGGCCACGCTGAAAGCCGGACGCGCCAACCCGTCCGTCGATTGGATCGTGGTGTCCTTCCACAACTGCATGTACTGCACCGATGCGGTTCATGGATCCGATGGGGGATGCCGTGCGCGGTGGCAGAAGCTGTTCGAGCTGTATCAAGTGGACGTCGTGCTGAACGGCCACAATCACACCTACGAGCGAACCTATCCGATCAAGGGTGCCGACCACACAACACTAGTGCCGATGCAGCCGGCGGATCCCGTGGCGATGGGAGTGACGTACCTCTGCGTCGGCGGCGGCGGTCAGGCTGCGCGAGCGGCTCCGACCTATCCCCAGGCGTTTGTCTTTGACGAGTCGAGTACGCGGCAGACCGAGACGGCTGACTGGCGCGCCCATCGCTTCGACGGACACAGCCTTGCCGTGTTCGACGTGGACCCCGGGACGCCGGGCGGGAAGACGACGCTGACGTTGTCGACGCGTGAGTTTGTGTCGCCGGCGCGCTCGGAGGTTGATCGGCTGGTGCTTGAGCGGCCCGCGAAGGCGATCCTTGCCGGCCGAGTTGGCGGCATCGTCCCGACGGTCCCGCCGGTCGCCAAGCCGCGGGTGAAGCCGGTCGTGAAGGGGAGGAAGGAGCTGGCGGACACGGGCATCGGCGTGGGGTCCGTAGCGGTCGGGGCAGCCGCACTGGGTGCCGCCGCGGCGATCGCGCGCGGCCTTGCCGGGGATTCCGCGCCCTAAAGACCAAGAACGGCCCGCGAAGCCCTAAAGACCAAGAACGGCCCGCGAACCCTTCATGAATGTTCCCGAAAGGGGAGGATCGGGGCGTTTGCGTGTCGAAGTGCCAGCTTGCGGGGTCCGGCTCGGGCTCGCACGGACGATGGAGGACAACATGAAACGGCTTCTTTTAGCGGGCCTGGTTGCGGGAGCGATCCTTGCGCCCACCGGGGCTTTCGCGACCCACCCCACCGGCAGTTGTGGTTACGCGAGCACTCAGGAGCAGAAGACTCAGGTCGCGCCGGGGCTGTGGGTTTACGCCGATACCAACGGCGGCGGCGGCACCAGTGGGACGGCCGATCAGTCCGCCGGTGTCTGCCTGATGGGCACCGGGTCGTTCGAGGCGGGACACAGCGCGACGAAGGGATCCAACCGCAGTCCGTGGTACACGCTGATCAAGGACGGGTTCTATTTCATCGCCGATGGCGGATCCTCAAATCCCGATCCGGCCGATGGGTACGCAGGCGTTTCGAACTACGAGACCGGCACCACAACCTGCAGCAACAACGTCAGCTGCACGGGGTCGAACGGTGGCGGCTCCTTCGGTGCTCCGGGTGGTCCGTACGCACCGGTGTACGTTCCCGTCGCGTGCGGGAACACGACCGGCCCCCAGTGGGACAACTCGAAGCGGGACGGCTGCGAGGTCGCCTGACGCTGATGAAGGCTTGCGGCGGCGCTCCCTCGTGGGGCGCTGTCGCTTCTGACAACCGGGGATGAGGGAGACACGATGACGGAGTGGCGGGAGCGGGCTGAAGAGATGACGGCCCGGCGCGTGGAGCGGCGGTCGTTCCTGAAGGGTGCGCTGGGGCTGGGCACGCTGGCGATGATGGAGACGAACAGCTTCGCGCAATCGCTGATCCACGGATACGGGCCACCGCAAGCGCAAAAGATCGGTCCCATCGTCGTCACGATGATGGAGAACCGCTCCCTTGATCACTACTTGGGCTGGATGGGACAGGCCATCGATGGGATCCAGTTGCAGTCGTTCCCCAAAGCCCTGGACACGACCGGTGGCTCGTGCAACTC
>JBKKBA010000350.1:0-3058 GCA_046714275.1 Actinomycetota bacterium | reverse complement strand
CGCTACGCGCGAGATCGCGTCCCCGTACTGCGCCTCCTCGACGCCGGTGATCCGCGCGTCGGCAGCCTTGCACAGTCGCTCCAGCTCCAGCGCGATCGCGACCTTCTGATCGGTGGAGGTCGCGGCGATCTGGGCGCGGAAGATTCCATCCAGAGGCTGCGCCTCAGCGGGTTCGGGAAGCACGTTGCCCTCGTCGGGCGTGCCCAGCGCGGCGTTCGCGCGCGCCTGCTCCACGATCTGGCGGACCTCGTCGGGCGTCGGGTCGGCGGCGTAGGCGTAGCCGACGCGATTGCCGGCGATGATCCGAACTCCCAGACCGCGCGCCTCCGCCGACGTGAGCGACTCGACCCGGCCATCGTAGACCTTAACGTCGGTCTTGCGACCCCATTCGGCGTAGGCCTCTAGGTCTTCGCCGGGAACGGCGGCGTCCACGGCCGCGCGGCAGATGTCGTCCAGGTCCAGCGTCATCCGGTTCCTCCGACGGTGATGCGAGCGATGCGCACGGTCGGCATTCCGGTCGTCACCGGCACGCCCTGGCCGTCCTTGCCGCAGACGCCCCACCAGACTTCGAAGTCGGACCCCACCGCGTCCATGCGAGCCAGGATCTCGGGTCCGTTGCCGATCAGGTTGGCGCCGCGGACCGGTGTGGACAGCTCGCCGTTTTCGATCAGGTACGCCTCGGTCAGCCCGAAGACGAAGTCCCCAGTTGCGGTGTTGACCTGGCCGCCTCCGAACGACTTGGCGTACAGACCCTTTTTGGTTTGCCGAACGATCTCTTCGGGGTCGCCGTCGCCGGGAAGGATCGACGAGTTGGTCATGCGCGGGATCGGCAAGTGCGCGTACGACTGCCGGCGGCCGTTGCCCGACAGCCGCAGGCCCATCGCCTTCGCGCGAATGCGATCGGTCAGGTAGCCGGTCAGCACGCCCTTTTCAAAGAGCACCGTCTGCTGCGACGGGGTGCCTTCGTCGTCGAAGGCGAACGAACCCCACGATCCCGCGATGTCGCCGCCGTCCACACCGTTCAGCAGATCGGATCCGATCTTCTGTCCGGCACGGTCGCGATAGACGCTGGCGTGCTTGTGGCACAGGTCGGCTTCCAGCCCGTGCCCGCACGCCTCGTGGAACAGCACGCCGCCGCCGCCCGGCGCCAGAACAACCGGCATCTCGCCGGCCGGTGCCGGTTTGCTGGCCAGCATCGCGATCGCCTGACGCGCCGCGCTCTCACCCACCATCGCGGGAGGGTATTTTTCGGTGTGCTCAAAACCGGCCGAGGCGCCGGGCGAGAAGAACCCGGTCTGCACAACGTCGCCGCGCGCGGCCACGACCTGGCACGACAGGCGCGTGCGCGTACGAAGATCACGCACCACAATGCCGTCGGAGTTGGCGATCAGCACCTCTTGCGCGCCTTCGGCGTAGGAGGCGATGACCTGGCGGATCTCGTCGCGGCCCTCGGTCCGGGCCGCCTGATCGACGGCGACCACGAAGGCGACCTTGCGATCGGCGGGAACGTCGCGAGGATCGATGCGCACCGGGTTCAAGACTCGCTCGGGCTGGCGCCGCAGGTCTTGCACCTGGGTCGTTGCCGTGTCGCTCAACCCCGCGGCTGCAGCTTTCGCGGCATCCAGCAGCGAGTCGCGGTCCAGCCGGTTGGTGAACGCGAATGCCGTGGACTCGCCCTTGACGACGCGGATTCCGGCGCCACGATCGCGTCCCGTCGTGAGTTCTTCGACTTTTTGATCCTCCAGCCGCACCGACGTGGAAGCGCGATCTTCCGCGAAGATCTCGGCGAACTCGGCTCCGGTCGTCAATCCCGCCGACAGCACGTCGCGCAAGACTTCGTCGCTCAGATCCCAGGCAGTCATAGAACGCGGAGTCTACGCCGTGGGGAGGGTCTGCGTCGGTACGTGCGTCGCTACGCCGGAGGGGTGATCCGCGGACGCTTGTGTTGATGGCTACACTCGCGGGCCATGCGCCGCGTCGTGCTGGCTTCGGGGACTACCGTGGCGCTGCTGTGCATCCTTGTCCTGGGGTTGCCGGCGCGCGCGGCCACGCCCGGTCGCATCGTGATCGTCACGATCAACGGCACATCGCTTGGGGACTGGACGCGCGCCGCGGCCCCGACGCTTCGGCGGCTGCTTTCCCAGGGCTCCCCTGCCCTGCTGTCCGCGCGCACCTTGGCACCGCTTCCCACGACCAAGGCAGCGTGCCGCCGGCGCGCAACGGCAGCCTCCACGACGCTGCTGAATGGAGCCCGCGCCACGGCGACGGCACCCCGGCAACCACCGGCGTTGGTGGGGTCGCTGCGCGCAGCCGGTGTTGAGCTTCGCTCCCTGCGCACAACGGTTCAAGACGCATCGTTTCCGACCGGCCGGCGAACCGATCTGGAGACGCTTCGAACGAACCTTTCTAGATCGATCCCGCAGGGTGTCACGATCATTCAGATCGAAGACGCGCTGATCGCCGACTGCTCCGTCGGCCCCGGGCAGCGCGATCGCTGGATCGACGTGTCTCTGTCGCGCGCGGATCGATTCCTGTCGTTCCTGCGAGGCCGCCTGGAACACCAAGACACACTGATCGTGCTCTCCGGGGTCCCCCCGCGGGGTCGCGAGCTGAGCCGCAACGCGCTGACGGCCGCGGTGGCGTTCGGGCCGGCGTTCGGCGACGGCCAGCCGATGACGAGCGCCGGCACCCGGCGCCGCGGCGTGATCTCGATCGTAGACATCGCTCCAACCATCGTGGATCTGCTGGGACTGGACCCGTTGGGTGGTCCCGGCCGCGTCGTAAAGACGCACGAGGGATCGTGGAAAGACCTGACCCAGGCAGACTCGGAGTACGCCCACGCAGCCGCGCTTCGCTCGCCGCTCCTTCGCTGGTACGTCTGGATGGTCGTCGCCCTGATCGTCCTGGCGGCGTTGATGGTGGTTTCCGGGCGAGGAGTGGCACGTGGCGGTCACATCCCGAGGACGGGACGTGACGTGCTGGGCGTGCTGCTGACGGCCGCGATCACCGCACCGGTCACGATGCTGGTCGAGCCATGGACCGGTCTTCGTTCGACGGC